>SLQE01000211.1 GCA_007131635.1 Bacteroidota bacterium
GCGCCACTGCATGCGGCAGTTTTCGATCGGGTTTAATATTGACAACAACACGCTTCTTATCCTTCAGGTTGGGATCCGGATACGGGTTCTTTATTACTTCTGCTATTCCCACAACAGCCCTTTCATTGCCGGTATGATAGAATAATACCTTATCGCCGGTTTTCATTTTTCTGAGATGCTGGAGGGCAAGATTGTTCGCGACACCATCCCAAACGGTCCTGCGATCTGCAACGAGTTGATCGAACGAATATTCATCCGGTTCGGTTTTAAGTAGCCAATATGAAGGCATGGGCATATCCCGCAAATTGTTGCTAATAGAAATAATATTATGAAACACTTGATAATGAACAATATACTAAATATTATTAGATTGATAAACTTCTTTAGAAAACTCTAATAATTACTATGAATATACTTATCGTACCTGACTCCTTTAAAGATAGCCTCCCTGCCGTCGATGTGACGTATGCGCTGCAAAACGGGATAAAATCTGTACGAGGGGATGTAAACGTTATCCTTTTCCCCATGGCAGACGGTGGTGAGGGATCAACGGAAATTCTAAAGTATCACATCGGCGGGCTGTGGCATTGGCTCGAAGTTGACGATCCGTTGCAACGAAAAATGAACACGAACTATCTTCTTCTGAAAGACAGAAACAGTGCGGTTATTGAATTAGCGAAAGCATCCGGACTTGAGTTGCTTAAGCCGCACGAACGCAATCCCCTGCAAACAACGACACTGGGGACCGGCCAACTTATCCGCGACGCACTCGACCAGAAAACAGATGAAATTATACTTACAATAGGCGGTAGTGCGACGGTCGACGGGGGCACGGGTATAGCCGCGGCACTCGGATTCCGATTTTACAATAAAAGCGGGAAAGCATTCCTGCCGACGGGCGGGACATTATCCGAAGTCCATCGGATAGATGCGGATTACATCCATAACGCATGTACTTCTGTCCGGTGGACGATAGCATGCGATGTCCGGAATAATCTAAACGGTCCTGAGGGAGCAGCGAGAATATATGGTCCCCAAAAAGGGGCTGATCCTGAAGCCGTTGAAAAACTTGCTGATGGGTTAGAGCATATCAGTATGCTTATTAAAAATGAAACCGGTTTTTCGGCTGACAAACATCACGGTACCGGAGCTGCAGGCGGAGCCGCTCTATTCCTTATGGCTTACGGAAAAACGAAGTTGCAATCTGGTTTTGATATCTTAGCCGGTTTGACACACCTTCAATCGGTGATCGACTCGGCGGATATTGTTATTTCGGGAGAAGGAAGAATAGACGAACAAACAAAATACGGCAAAGTGGTATCATCAATCGCCCGTCATACGACTAAATCCGGGAAACCTCTGATTGTCGTATGCGGCATCGTGGAAGGCAATGTATACACGATTAAGAATAGTCTTGGTATTATTGAACTTTTTTCTATATCTTCCCGGGCTGCAGATAAAGCAGATTCAATGGGAAACGCAAAAAAATATCTTGAGGAAATCGGAAGCGAAATAACCCGAAAATACATTCCGCGGGATTATTCCTGAAGTTCCTCCGCCTCGATCAAAAAACCCGGTAGAACTTGAAGTTTTACCGGCATTCTGCTATATTGAAAAGGTAATTAACCGTACTCCGGTTTTTGCACTTTTAATTTAACTTTATTGCAGTTTAAGTTAAAAGGACGTTTCGGAGGTGGTCAGGAGTAAGAAAGCCAGAGCCGTCAGAACTATACGCAACGGACGCAACGGGTTCTGAAGTGCCGGTGTTGGGGTTATAAAAATGCAAAAATATATTCCTGATGGAATGCGGGTACATAATGTATAATTCCTTCGGGGAGGGAAACCTAATGGAAGAAGGTACTGTCAAGTGGTTCAATGCTTCCAAAGGTTACGGATTCATTCAACGAGAAGCAGGGGAAGATGTTTTTGTCCATTTCAAATCGATTGTTATGGACGGATACAAAACGCTGAAACAGGGGGATCGGGTGCAATTTGATGTTGAAGAAGGTCCGAAAGGCCTGCAAGCAACGAACGTAAAAAAGATATAGCGACATTGCATATGTACCCCGGCCGTTCACCGGCCGGGGTTTAAAAGAAACCAATCCTGGTAGACAATCTGAACTATTGTGCGGAGCCTCCCCCACAGAGACGATCCGCGTTATCTACGTACATACAGAGCTCATATTTCTGTTTTATTATCATTGTTTTTATTAACAAAAGGAGTAACGAATGGCTTCACAGTCGTCTATTACATTTTCTGAAGCAACCGAAATCGCAAGAGATATAAAAACTATAGCATATAATTTATGGTGGACATGGAACGTGGATGCACGCGATCTGTTTCGCGAACTCTCCCCTCAGACATATTTCAGGTGTAATCACAATGTAATAGCAATGTTCGAAGAGATATCCGATCAGGAGCTCGCCGCACGATTACTCGACCCGATACAAATGGACCGCGCTAAAAATGTCATCAATCAATACCGTGATTATATGGCTGAAAAAAACACGTGGGCGAATAAACATGCCAAGGAAATTATGAAGAACGGACCGGTAGCGTACTTCAGCGCGGAATTCGGCTTGCACGAGAGTCTGCCCATTTACTCAGGCGGTCTCGGGATACTTGCAGGCGATCATACAAAATCTGCAAGCGATCTCGGGCTACCGTATATCGGGGTCAGTCTATATTACCGCCAGGGATATTTCGAACAACGTATCGGTCCGGACGGCTGGCAGCAAGAGGAGTTTCCAAACACAGATCCGAAGAAATTGCCTCTGGAACTTGTTACCGATGAATCGGGTGAACCTATTGTCGCATCCGTGACGATCGGTCACAGCAAAGTAACATTTCATGCCTGGCGAATCAACCTCGGGCGTGTCTCGCTCATCCTGCTCGATACAAACCGGGAAGAGAACGAACTGCACTACCGGGAAATGATCTCACAGGTCTATGGTGGTGATATTACGACACGAATTTCTCAGGAGATCGTGCTCGGCATCGGCGGAGTGCGAATGCTTCGTGCCATGGGCATTAGCCCTTCGGTTTTTCATATGAATGAGGGACATTCGGCATTCCTTACCCTTGAACTTTACAGAGAACTCGTCGCCGAACAGAAGAAAAAAGAGAAAGAAGCAATTGAATGGATACGGCAACGCTGCGTCTTTACGACGCATACCCCCGTTCCTGCAGGACACGACCGTTTCAGTGAAGACCTGATGCGGTTCACACTTCAGAAATTTTGCACACACTGCTGGCAGGATGTCTCTGAAATAATGCATTTCGGACGGGTCGATCCGGAAAACAAGGAAGAACCATTCTGTATGACTGTGCTCGCAATTAAATTATCGCGATCCACAAACGGGGTCAGTGAACTTCACAGCAAGGTGAGCAGCGAGATGTGGAAAGATCTCTTCCCGAAAAAATCGGGTAATAAACATCCTATCGGCTACATCACCAACGGAGTACATGTACCGGGCTGGACATCATCCCGCGCCTATCGATTCTGGCAGAACAAATTGGGTTTAGACTGGCCGAATAACCTCGATAACCCCGCGTTCTGGCAGCGAATCGAAGACCCTGAATTTATCTCCGATGAAGAATTATGGGCACTTCGATATATCCTGCGCCGCGAGTTAATCGAGTTCGTCCGTACACGATTGCGCCAACAGAGTGCACGATACGGAAATAATCCCGGAGGAACATTCGATAAAGTTTTATCGACCGATGCGTTGACGATCGGATTTGCGCGGCGATTCGCAACATATAAACGCGCTACCTTATTCTTTTCAAATCCGGACCGGGCCAGAAAAATTTTATTGGATCCTCACAGACCGGTACAGATTATATTTGCCGGGAAATCTCATCCGCGCGACGATCAGGGAAAAAGATTTATCCAGCAACTCGTCACCTTCGCGCGTGAGCCGGAATTATTCAACAAGGTTGTATTCCTCGAAAATTACGATATCAATGCCGGACGCCTTCTTGTATCGGGATCCGATGTCTGGTTGAATAATCCGCGTCGGCCCCTCGAAGCAAGCGGCACAAGCGGTCAAAAAACCGCTATACACGGAGGTCTCAATGCGAGCATCCTCGACGGCTGGTGGCGTGAAGGATACGACGGCAAGAACGGCTGGGCTATCGGAGAGGACGATCATCCCGACTCACTGGAAGAACAGGACCGACTTGATGCCGAGAACCTTTACGATGTCATTGAGAATCAGGTTATCCCGGAATTCTACAGCCGCGAAGGCAACGGAGTGCCGAGAAATTGGTTGAACCGTGTCCGCCATGCCATGGCAACACTCATACCTCAGTATAATACCGACAGGATGGTCGAAGAATACGTGAGAAAATATTATTTAAACAATAAAAAATAGTGAGACAAACCCGGAGTATCAATGTGAGCGACAGAAAACAGCATTCTTAAACTTCATACGGATCCGGAGAACTTTATTGTAATTTACCTGTGGGTTCAACCGTGGGATCTGTAGCCTTATAAACCTCTATGATCAATTCTTATCTGCGAACGCTCTATAAACCTGACGTCTTTCACGGTCATGGCAAATCCAGGAAATTTTTTGAAGGGTGGTTTTTTAAAGTAGTCGATCCGGACGGTGAACATGTGTATTCTTTTATCCCGGGAACATTCCTCGGACAAAAGAGAGGCGATGCACATGCTTTTATTCAGATAATGAACGGGAAAACCGGGGAAACATTTTATCACCGATATACGAAAAACGAGTTTTCGGCATCCCGGCAGACTTTTGATGTTCAGATTGCAACAAATCGTTTTAATTCGGAAAAAATTATACTGGATATCGCCCGCGAAGATCAAATCATTCACGGTACATTGAAATTCTTACACACAATTCCCTGGCCGGTCACGTTCCTGTCACCCGGGATTATGGGCTGGTACTCGTATGTGCCATTTATGGAATGTAACCATGGTGTCGTCAGTCTTTACCATGACCTTGAAGGTGAGCTGACGATCGATTCGAAAAAAATAGATTTTACCGGCGGCAGAGGATATATCGAGAAAGACTGGGGTAAATCCTTTCCCGAAGCATGGATATGGATACAATCGAATCACTTCGAAACACCCCGCACATCAATTGTTGCATCCGTAGCGAAAATTCCGTGGCTGTTCAGCTCCTTCCGCGGATTTATCGTCGGATTTTATCACAACGACACGCTGTACCGTTTTGCCACCTATACCGGCGCAAAAATAACACAGCTGAAACTCATCGAAGAATATGTCTCACTTATTGTTGAAGATAAAAAGCATCGGCTCACGATAAAAACCAAACGCGGGAAAACGGGTATGTTATACTCACCTCATCGAGTCGATATGATGGAGCGCACCGCGGAATCGCTGGATGCGAAAACAGAAGTACAATTAACCGAAATCTCATCCGGTAAAATTATTTTCGAAGGGACGGGCAAACACTCCGGACTTGATATTAACGGGGAAATTCAGGAGATCCTGGACGAGGGTGCGTTATAGTACAATAACTATTTCGCCAATGTCTTCGCAAACGACCTTGCCAGCGACAGATCCTCTTTTGTGGTAATTTTAAAATTATGTGTTGATCCTTCGACATAGCCGACCTTTATACCATGCTCGATCGCTATCGATGCATCGTCCGTCGCGGTTTTATTGAGGTTCCACTTCGGCAGTATCTGTGTTATGGCCTTCCAGCGAAACGCCTGCGGGGTTTGTACGAGCAGTAAATGGTGACGGTCCTCTAGTCTTCCGAGTGATATTCGTTCTCCTTTACGGCGGACTGTATCGCGGGGTTCCACAGCCGGCACGACAACGGAAAATCTCCGGAGCCTTTCAATAATGCGTATTATGAGGTTTTCATCCACAAAAGGACGTACCGCATCGTGAATGAGAACGGCATCGGGAGGATTTTGCGAAAGCGACCATAGTGCGTTGCGCACCGAATCCCGCCGTGTCTGTCCGCCCGGTATTACCGATGTAACCTTTTTCAGCTTATGCCGCTTGACAAGCCGTTTTACGTGTGATGTGTATTCGTACGGCACGCACAAAACAACATCCGTAACGAGAGAACAACGTTCGAACTGACGCGCAGCCCACACGATAATCGGTTCATTCGTTTTTCGTCTTGGCAGTGTATGGAATTGTTTCGGGAGATCGTCGTCGAAACGTCTGCCTGTTCCCCCTCCTGTAATTATGGCTGAGATTCGCATTGTGTTTTTTACCGTGGTTGGTATAAGTTAAAATCAGTTACTATAGGTTAGTATTGGTTACGGTAGCTACCGGGTTCGCTTGTTTTTAAAACGTGATTTCCATTTACCTTCTTCATCTAACTTGTAGAGTGAATCCAAATAACGGTCAATCTGATATTTAGTTTTCCCACATAAATCCTTGAGCGTATTATAATCATTTTTAGTTATTAAGCCATCCTCAAAACAGTCATCCACATCCCCCTGTAATTCCTCAAGTGAAGCTCTGCTAATTTTTATAAATCGTGCGAATTCGCCTGCTGTGTCCCTGTTGTACCCTTCTCTGATATTTTGTTTGGCACTCCTTGCTGCGTCATTCATTTGACTGACACGTCTAAAATGTACTTTTGGAAAATTTTTTGTTATTCCAAATATTAATTTTCGTATCACACAGATATTTTGATAAAAAATCAATTTTTCATAAGGTGCCATAGCAATCCTTATCAACCGATAGTAACTATTAGTAACCGATAGCAACCGATATTAACCGATAGCAACCGATATTAAATTATCTACATTGCATCGCCGTATGAATAGAAGCGATACTTTTCCTTTATTGCTTTTTTATATGAACGCATTATGTAGTCACGGTTTGCAAATGCAGCGACCATCATAAGGAGCGTCGATTCGGGTAAATGGAAATTCGTTATCATCCGGTCAACAAGCTTGAAATCATACGGAGGAAAAATAAATTTATCGGTCCAGCCACGATTCGGCTTCAGATATCCCGTGGTCATAACATTGGCTTCGAGCGCCCGTGTGACACTGGTCCCTGCAGCAAAGACAAGCTTACCCGATTCGATAGTCTTATTCACGACTTCGACGGTTTCCATCGGTATTTCGTAATACTCCGAATCCATCTTATGCTTCGTGAGGTCTTCCACTTCTACGGGCCGGAATGTTCCGAGACCGATATGCAAGGTAATCGGCACAATCTTCACCCCTTTTCGTTTCAATCTGCTCAACATCCTTTTTGTAAAGTGCAGGCCGGCTGTCGGTGCGGCTACCGACCCGACCTTTTCCGCATAGACGGTTTGGTATGTTTGTTTGTCTTTCTCGGTAGCATCCCGTTTTATATACGGAGGGAGCGGCATCGATCCGATGCGTTCCACGACCTTATAAAAATCTCCCTCATAATGGAAACGGACCGTTCTTCCGCGTGAGGTCGTGTTATCGATAACCTCACACCATACCTTACCCTCGTCGAAATATGTCTTATTTCCGATCCGTACTTTCCTTGCCGGATCGACTATAACATCCCAGATACGTTCTTCAGGATTCAGTTCACGCAGGAGAAACACCTCGATCTTCGCATTGGTTTTCTCTTTTCTCCCGATGAGTCGTGCAGGGAACACGCGGGTGTTGTTGATAACCAAACAATCCCCCTTCTGAAAATAATCGACCACATCGGTAAACTTTTTTTCCTCGATACTTTCATCCGCTCTGTTCAAGACCATGAGTCGTGAGCTATCACGCGGAGAAGCCGGATGTTTTGCGATTAAATTTTTCGGTAGCGGATATCGGAAATCCGAGAGCTTCATCGAGTGTATGTCACCCAAAACGTTTAAGCTCGGATCAGAGGTTTTCCAGGCTTGTGATTTTCGTCTGGCCATTCGTCGGTATTACCTTTTTTATGATAGTTCATACAGTATCGATAACGGGAACCGATCGTTACGGTTCCCGTTATCTTTTTGTTAATTAAGGTCGTAAATGATATTCATGTACTTATTTCTTTCGTCCCGAAGTACCTTTCTTTGCTTTCTTCGGTTTCGATGCCTTTTTACGTGTGACTGCGGCCTTTTTTGCCGCTTGCTTACGTTTCTCCGCTTTTGCTGCTTTTTCAGCTAACTTTTCGCGGAGTGCACCTCTGGCTGCCGCCACCCGCGCAATCGGTACACGGAACGGTGAGCAGCTCACATAATCGAAATCGAGCCGGTGACACAGCTCGACGGAATTCGGATCTCCGCCGTGCTCACCACAGATCCCGATTTTCAGCTTCGGTATGACCGATCGGCCTTTTTCCGTGCCGATACGCATCAGTTCACCGACACCGTCAATGTCGACCGTTGCAAACGGATCCGATTCCAGGATACTATGGTCGTAATAATGCTGCAGGAAATTGCCTGCATCGTCACGTGACAAACCGAATGTCGTTTGGGTGAGATCGTTGGTACCATATGAGAAAAATTCCGCTTCTTCTGCAATCTGATCGGCTGTTAAAGCGGCGCGCGGAAGTTCGATCATCGTTCCGACCAGATAATCGAGATTGGTATCATATTCCTTCATAACTTCTTTCGCAACGCGATCAACGACCTTGCGCTGGTGCTTTAACTCGTTTTTATGACCGACGAGCGGGATCATAATTTCCGGCAGAACATTGACTCCTTCTTTCTTCACTTCACACGCCGCTTCGAGTATAGCACGTGCCTGCATTTCGGTTATTTCAGGATAGACAACGCCTAACCGGCAGCCACGATGCCCCAGCATAGGGTTAAATTCGTGCAAGCTTGCAATTCGTCGCTTTACCTGATCGACCGAAACGTTCATATATTCTGCCATAGCAACGATATCCTTCTCTTCGTGGGGAAGGAATTCATGCAACGGCGGATCGAGCGTTCTGATCGTAACCGGGAAACCATCCATAGCGCGAAATATACCGGCAAAATCCTCACGCTGCATCGGGAGCAGCTTCATGATCGCGTTCCTTCTGCCTTCGACCGTATCGGAGAGAATCATTTCCCGCACCCCGATAATACGTTCACCGCCGAAGAACATATGTTCCGTACGACACAAACCGATCCCTTCCGCGCCAAACTTGATGGCATTTAAGGCCTGATCGGGCTGATCGGCATTTGTCCGGATCTTTAAACGTCTATATTGATCAGCCCACTTCATCACCGATTCATATTTCTGATACACATCCGAATCTTCAGGCTTCATGGTACCATCAAGTAAAACCTGCAGTACTTCGGAAGGACGGGTATCGAGTTTTCCTTCAATAACTTCACCGGTGCTGCCGTCGATCGAAATCCAATCTCCTTGTTCCAGGGTCTTACCGTTTACATACATCTTTCGTTCACGATAATTAATTTCAAGCGCGCCGCATCCCGCCACACAAATTTTACCCATCTGACGGGCAACGAGTGCGGCATGGGAGGTCATACCGCC
The DNA here is from genome assembly GCA_007131635.1 of Bacteroidota bacterium. Classification (GTDB taxonomy): domain Bacteria; phylum Bacteroidota; class Ignavibacteria; order T3Sed10-11; family T3Sed10-11; genus T3Sed10-11. The sequence goes on from SLQE01000211.1 coordinate 9,419, forward strand.
CCTGGCTGTTAATATACCCTGGGATGCTTCCATACCTTTGATATCTTCGGGCGATGTTTCAACACGTGTCAGGATTACCGGATCTCCGCCCTTGGCCACTTCAACTGCATCTGAAGCATTAAAGACAATACGTCCACATGCTGCTCCCGGTCCGGCATTGAGTCCTTTAGCAAGTAAACGGTCACCTTCGACTGCTTCTCTCTTCTGGTCCATATCAAAAATAGGACGAAGGAATTGATTCAGCTGTTCAGGTTCAATTCGCATAAGCGCATCTTCTTTTTTAATCAACCCTTCTTTCACCATATCGACTGCGATTTGTATTGCTGCAAAGCCGGTTCGTTTACCTGCCCGTGTCTGGAGCATATACAATTTACCTTCCTGTATGGTAAACTCAACATCCTGCATTTCCCGGTAATGCCGGTCGAGTTTATTTCTGATTTGAATCAATTCTTTGTATACCTTCGGATTGATCTCCTCAAGCTGCTCTATGGGTAACGGTGTACGGGTACCGGCAACGACGTCCTCACCCTGCGCGTTCATCAGAAATTCCCCGTAGAATTTGTTCTCACCGGTAGCCGGATCACGCGTAAACGCAACGCCGGTACCGCTGTCTTCACCCATATTTCCAAAGACCATTGCCTGGATATTTACCGCGGTCCCCCACGATTGAGGGATGTTGTACATCCGGCGGTATGCAATTGCGCGCTCATTCATCCACGAATTGAAAACCGCACCGATCGAACCCCAGAGCTGTTCCATCGGATCTTCCGGAAAATCCTTTCCTGTCCGGGTTTTAATTTCGTCTTTGAATTCCTGTACCAGTTCTTGCAGATGTTCGGTCGTTAATTCGTTATCATTTTTCAGACTATGCGTCCATTTTTTCCGTTCGAGGATCTCTTCAAACGGATCGGTATCATCGTGCGATTCCGGTTTCAAGCCCATCACGACGTCTCCGTACATCTGGATAAAGCGTCGGTACGAATCGTATACAAATCGCGGGTTATCGGTTTTTTCAATTAAGCCCTTCACTGTTGCATCATTCAGACCGAGATTCAACACGGTATCCATCATACCGGGCATCGAAGCACGGGCACCCGATCTCACGGAAACGAGAAGAGGGTTTTTTGGGTCGCCGAATTTCATTTTCATTGATTTTTCGACTTTTTTGATAGCCCCCACCACCTCTTTTTCCAATCCGCGCGGATATTTCCGGCCGTGCTCATAATAATAGGTACATACTTCCGTCGATATTGTAAATCCGGGTGGAACCGGTAACTTTATATTTACCATTTCTGCCAGATTTGCACCTTTGCCACCGAGCAACGATTTCATCTCGCCGGTTCCTTCGGCTTTTGCATCGCCAAAATAATAAACGTACTTTTTCTTTGCCATTATTGATTTACCTCCATGTATTGATAGTTGATTAGTGTTTATATCTGTTCATTGTATTATGTATATATCTTCTTAATACACCCTCGTCCTTTTCGTTTACCCTGAACAAAATACGTAAGGCATAGAGCGGTGTGTTTTGAATGATAAATTTCTTTAGTACCGATAAACGCACAGCATCTTTTTCCGTTGTAAGGAATAGTTCGGCTCCGGATTTTTCACCTTTTTCCAGAAGACCATGAACATCTCCGCGGCTGAATCGATGATGATCCCCGAACCAACGGATACCGCATAGTTCAACCCCCAAAGTTTCCGCGGTTCTACGGAAATCATCGGTCTCTGCAATTCCGGAAAACAAAAAAGCTTTTTTCCCGCGGATGGTTTCTACCGGTAACACAGCATTATGTAAAACATCGATACACGAAGATGCCTCGATACTCGAACTGAGAACCGGAGCAGCCGTGTAGTTCTGTACCAGACTATCCATCTTTAAAAAATCTTCATCATCAGTGAATTTTGTAACTATAATAATATCTGCCCGGTTCAACGCCGACAAGCTCTCTCTCAGTCTGCCGACCGGAGGTGTACCCCGCATCTGTTCCCGTTTCGAAGCATTGACGAGCAGCACATCAAGATCCCGATGGATCCATCGGTGCTGAAATCCGTCATCCAGGATAACAACATCCGGGTGATAATTTTTTACCAGAAGCATACCTCCGCGGTAACGTTGTTCGTCAACGGCAACGACCGCACCCGGCAGGTTTTGCGCCAGCATAACAGGTTCATCCCCTCCCCGGCCTGCATCAACGAGCACAGTCTCACCGTCCGACACAACTACATATCCACGCGAATCTCGTTTATAGCCTCTACTCAAAATACCAACCCGGTATCCGTTGTCCTCCAGCAACCTGGCAATATAGGCAACGGCCGGTGTTTTTCCCGTCCCTCCCATCGTGATATTCCCCACTGAAATAACGGGGACCGGCAATCTTTTCGACCTGAACAACCGTATATCAAAAAACACATTCCTCAGACGGACAATAAAAGCATACAATAAGCTTACCGGATAAAGAAAATATGTGACGCTTTCCCGGATCACGTGCTGACAATCCCCGGTTTCATTCGCTTCTCAAAATCTTCACGATATTCATCCAGATCATCGCCGTTTAGTTCCGGATGAACCATTTCGGGTGCTCTATACGATACGATTATCCTGGTGAACGGCAGCGGTATGGTAAATTTATCCCAGGTATTTAAGAACAATGCCCGGTCTACCTGAAACGTTACCGATACGATCGGCACTCCGGTTTTTTGCGCCGTTCGCAGGGCACCCATTTTCATCTCATATCTCGGACCCTGAGGTCCATCCGGGGTCACAACGAGCACATGTCCTTTCCGGAGAAGATATTCCATCCGTGCCCGGGCATCTTTGCCGCCTTTCGAACTGCTTCCGCGTATGACGGTATACTTCCATTGACGCAGAATCTCAGCAAGTAGGTCTCCGTCTCTGCTCATACTCACGAGCGAGCTATATTTCCGGTTACGGTGAAAATACCAACCCATTAACATGTCACCGTGCCAGAAGACTATGACGAAAGGTTTTTTCTTTGCCGTCAGATCATCAATATAAGCACGTCCATAAAACCGTACCCGCCAGGTTAACCCGACAGCGCCGACCAGGGAGGTAAACAACCACCCGATAATTCTTTTTTTACTTCCGGTCAACCGACTTTTTAAAAATCTCATATGCATCACACCGAGTAATTATGAACCGGTGAAACCTGCAACACTGAGCACGCGTTCCGCAGCCCGTCGCGAGGCACCGGGCTTCCCGAGCATTTTTTTTATTATTGCAAGACGGTTCCTCATCTCTTCGCGTTTCTGATCGTCTTCGAGGAGCGCCTTGCCGTATTCGTAGAGTGTTCCGGCATTCACCTCTCTCTGACTCAGCTCCTTCACCACTTCTTCGCCGGCCAATATATTGACAAGTGAAAAATGATTCAGGTTCACGATGAGGCGTCCGACGAAATAATTAAACGCAGAGGTTTTATATAATACAATCATCGGCGTTTTGAAACACGCAGCTTCAAGTGTCGATGTTCCCGATTTGACATATGCCATCTCCGCGTGTTGCATCAAATCGTACGTTGCGCCTTCTAATAACGGTATATCCCCGCTTCCTGCGGGGATCAACGATCTCACGAATTCAGCCGATAAATTTGCAGATACACCGATAACCGGTTGTATATTCATCTCATCACGTAACCGTATCGCCGCTTTCGTCATCGCACCCAGATGGTTGATGATTTCCCGCTTCCGGCTGCCCGGGAATAGAGCCACGATTTTTCTCTCCGGATCAAGTCCTGTCGACCGGCAAAATGACTCGCGGTCTGCATTCACCTGCAGCAAGTCGAGCAGCGGATGCCCTATAAACTCTGCATCGATTCCTTCGTTACGAAAGAATTCCTGCTCGAACGGTAGAATAACGAGAGCGTGATCAACATACTTACGCATTTTTTTTATGCGATGTTTTCCCCACGCCCAAACCTGCGGGGTAATGTAATAAATAACTATCACACCCCGTTGTTTGGCGAATCTCGCAATGCGCAAATTCATACCCGGGAAATCGATCAGTACAATCGCACGAGGTTTTCTCTTCTCAATCAACGTTATAACGGTTTTTTCAACCGACCGTATGAACGAGATGTTTTTTATCACCTCACTGAATCCCATAAACGATAACTCGTTTATATGGTAAATAATCTCCACGTTCAGAGCCTTTATCCGGTCGCCGCCGATTCCGAACAACGATACAGCCGGCCGTATCGCTTTTAACTCTTTTATCAGATTACTTCCATGCAGGTCACCGGACGCCTCTCCTGCTACGATCATAATCTCTTCTGATGCATATGCCATAAGTATTACACATTTGCCTCTATTCGAAAAGCCTCACGCCTCCGAATTTCTGCACGGTGCCGGGGTGCAAGGCGCTTCTTTTTTAACAGTCCTTCAACTCTTTCCCGCACGTCATGAAAATCTGAAAATTCAAAGTAGCTTATATTTGTGTCCCGGCAGTATTGTATCAACTGCCGTTTCGCAAATACGATATCGGCATAATCGGCGGCACATCTATCGGAATACCCGTCTCCGACGACGACCCGCAATTGATCATCAGCTGCATGATTTAAAACATGAGTGCCTTTACAATTCGCCGACCTGCTGCAATACTGATTGAGATGCGGAAAAGATGGAACCAGGCCGCTATCATCAACCTGTAGTTCATTCGCATAAACAGGTATATCGCTGATGTTGTATCTTTTTAATATTCGATCGATATAATAATCAAACCCATCGCTTAGAATTTCAATTTCAATAGTATGCGTTCGACAAAACTCCATAAACGGTAAAAATGAGGGGTCCAGTTCCTGTTCATCGATGATGCTATCGAATCGTTCCCTGTCGAAATTTTGAACCGCCGCACATTCACGCCGAATGCACTCATCGCCGCTAATCTCACCCTTGAGCCAGAGAGAGACCGCTTCGTGAACGTCATCCCCGCCGAAGGCACGGAATAATATGGTCCGATTATCGCCCAGGCAAACCGTACCGTCAAAATCACAGAAAATTTTAATACGTTTTTTCATCAATTTGCAACTGCGGTAGGTTCATTAAACCTTACCGAGACCAGCTTGGATACCCCTTTCTCTTCCATCGTTACACCGTACAGTGCGGCAGCCGCTTCCATCGTCCGTTTATTATGCGTTACCACGATAAATTGTGTATTATCCGAGAACATGTTCAGCATATTGGTAAATCTATCAATATTTGAGTCGTCGAGCGGGGCATCGACTTCATCGAGGATGCAGAACGGACTCGGTTTTACCAGATATATTGCAAATAAAAGCGCGATAGCCGTAAGCGTTTTTTCACCGCCGGACAGGAGTGAAATCGATGTCGGTCGCTTTCCTCTCGGTTTTGCTATGATTTCAATTTTAGCTTCGAGGAGATCGATGTTTTTCGGCGATGCATGATAGTCGGTCTCCGGATCGAGAATCCGAAGATCGCACTCATCACCCTCATCAAAGAGACTCTTGAAGGTTTTAATAAAGTTTTCTCTTATTTGTTTGAAGGTTTCCAGGAATTTTTCCTGTGCCGTCGTATTGATCTCATCGATCGTTTCGATCAATGTTTTTTCCGCTTCTACCAGGTCTTCGCTCTGACTTTTCAGAAATTTCAACCGTTCTAATTCATTTTCATATTCTTCGAATGCCGCAAAATTGACCCCGCCCAGTTTCCGGAGTCGATTCTTCATGTCGAATATTTGGTTACGCACCGCGTTCAAATCAAACTCATCATCCGGGGGATATTCTTTGAGAACAAGGTCGATATCGAACTCTTCTTTGGCTTTCTCTGACATTGCACCGAGTTTCAGTTTCAGTTCGTGTAATTTCATCTCAAGTTCGTGGGTAACCGATATTGAATCTTCCCGGAGTCGTCTCTCATCCCGAATCACATCGATGATCTTCTGAATATATTCCCGTTTCTCGCTGTGATCTTTTTCAATCGATTCACGCCGTTGCTCGACGGCGCGTAGATCCTCATGCAAACTTTCCAGTTCTTTGCCGGCTTCGTGAATGGTCTGCTGTGAATTCTTTAGTTCCTCTTCTGCTTCTTTTATTTCGACACCGCGGCTTGTGATAAGCTCGTTCAATTCCTGGATTTTTGAATCGGAAAATTCTATTTCCCGTTCAAGTTTGCTTTGGAGATTTTCCTTGTCTATTTTACGAACCGATATTTGATTGACGACGGCGGTTCGTTCCAGTCTCTCGTCTTCCAGATTATCCACTTCTTCTGAAATCATTCCGATACGCTGTTCGGTCTCCGATCGTTTCATCTCAAGAGCTTCCAGCGCAGGCTGAAAACCCTTCAAAGTTTTTTGGAGTTCGAATATTTCACTTTCGAGTTCAGTCGATTCCGTTTTATTTCGCTCAACCGCTTCATGAGCGCGTTTTTTTTCGAACTGTAACTGAGCGATTTTTATTTCTATCGCGGTAATTTCTTTCTCCAGAGCTTTCACCGCGTCGGTTTCGGTTTTAACGTCTATAGATACAAGTTCATCATGTTTCTCCCGAATATCGGATTCGAGTTTTTCAACCTGTTCCTGATACGCATGCCGATCACGTGTTAATTCATCGATCTGCTGTTTTTTCCCTATGGAGACTCCCTCATCACTCCGCGGACTGCCGCCGCGAAGAATACCCGTCGAATTTATTTTCTCACCCTCGGGAGTAATACATTCTCTTATTTCCGGTTGTGTGATGATCTTCTTCCCTATATCGAGAGACGGAACCAGAACGACTCCGTCACAGAGTATTTCGAGGAGCAACCGTATCTGAGGAGGAGCATCAATGACATCGATCGCCCATGACAGAGCACCTTCGGGCAGCGGTATACGTGTTATCGTGCTATGAGCTTTTCCTTGATTGAGACGATCAAGACAGATGAATGTAGCTTTACCCCTCCCTTCATTTTTTAGTAATTGTATAGCCAAATCCGCATCATCCGAACCATCGAGTACAATATACCCGGCGGTATCTCCGAGTAATGCCTCGATTGCCACCCGGAATTCGCTCCCGGTCCCGACCATATCTCCGAGTGTATTGATCCCCGCCATATGCTTCGACCACTGACGGTTTTGCATGAGGTACCTGGCCCCTTCACTGATGCCGTCCTGCGTTTCAAGTAAACTTTTCAGAAACTGAAGTCGTGTTTCCGTCCGCTCGAGACGGCTTTTCGTATCAAACAGATCGCTTTGTAAAGTCTCAATTCCCCGGACTATTTCATTTTTCCTGTTTTCTTTTCTATAGCGCCTCACTTCAGCTTCCGAGTACTGCTGTCTGAGCTCTCTGTGTTTCGCGGTTACCCCGCTAATCTTTTGATCGATCTGGACACTCTCGTCGCTGTAGTACTTATTTTCCTCTTCGGCGCGCTCGATACGTCCTTTCAGGTTATCGATCCGGGCTTTGCTTCGCTCCTGCTCTCTGCGGTTTTCTCCGATACTTCTCACGATACCGATGACGCTATCCTGCTCCGAGCGCAAATCTTTTTTCTTGAGATTCAGTTTTGTTTCGAATGCTGCAAGGTCGCGTTTTTTCCGCGTCAGTTCTTCATCGATGACATTGATCTCGCTTACGACTTTCGCGAGTTGCGAATTATGTTTTTCATTCGTTTCATCGAGACGGTGTATCTGATTATATGCGCCGATTTTTTCCTGTTCATATCGTTTGATATTCTCTCCGAGGGTTTTCGTGCGTTCCGCGGCGATGATTCTCTTCTCATCGGATTTATGGATCTCATCGCGTATGAAATTATATTCCCGGAGTGTTGCGCGCAACGCCGATTCGACACCGCTCATCTCATCCCGCAGTACCTCCAGCAGAGTTTCGCGGCGCGTCAGTTCTTCGTCGAGTCGGTTCTTATCGTCGAGGGCTACTTTTAATTTTTCGGAAAGTGACGAGTGTTGCCCAAAGAGAGAGGCATATTCATGCTCCAGCAAATCGATTTCGAGTATCTTTAATTCACCGGAGATCTCATTATATTCTTCCGCTTTTTTTGCCTGCCGTTCAAGCGAATTAACCGTTTTTTGTACTTCTTTGACAATATCGTTGACGCGGAGAAGGTCGTTCTGGACGTGCTCAAGGCGGCGGTAAGCTTCTTTTCGTCTGTGTTTATATCGTGTTACACCGGCTGCCTCTTCAAATAATCGCCGACGTTCGTCTGTTTTATCACTAAGTATCGTTTCAACCATTTTTAATTCGATAACAGAATAGGCGTTTGCCCCCATACCGGTATCCATAAAGAGATCGATAATATCCTTCAACCTGCATACCGTACCGTTTAAAAGATATTCACTCTCACCGGAACGATATAAACGCCGTCCGAGAGTAACTTCCGAATATTCGGTAGGTAGAATTTGTTTCGTATTTTCGATGGTTAAAAGGACCTCAGCCAGACTTAAGGGTTTTCGGCGTTCGGTGCCGTTGAAAATGACATCCTCCATCTTGTCACTTCGCAGCGTGCTTGAACGCTGCTCGCCAAGAACCCAGCGGATAGCATCCACAATATTCGTTTTGCCGCAACCGTTCGGACCCACGATAGCAGTTATCCCCGAATCGAAGGTAACTTCCACCTTGTGCGCAAAAGATTTAAATCCGAATATGTCCAGTTTTGATAAATACATACTACGGTTAGATCCGGAAACCCTCAAACATGTGAATGAAAAACGATATATATGAAAACGTGGATTGTGCATATTCACTAACGAGCAGCATAATCCCGTTTATCGATATCAGGATAAATATTCCCAAAACATATACGCGAAACGGAAGCACATCGTAAATAACCGCCACCCCTTTTAAAAGCCGGAAAAAGACCCATAGCATTAATATACCGATAAGCGACAAAATCGGGATAACATAGAACTCAGTTTCGAGGACATTATATAAGATCATCGACAAGGGTATGAATGCGACGAGCGGTAATGCCGACCAAAAGGTTATGATAAAGGAATGTGAAAGATAAACTTTCGTCTGTATAAAGAGCGAGATTATCTGTACAATCGCGGTAACGATCAGCAACATTAGAAAATAGAGACCCGCCAAAAACAGGATCAGGTACCACGTTTGCTGAATAATATCCGTGAAAAACATTTTTGCCGGGTCGGTGATTAGAAAATGGGTAAACACATAATCCATAATCTGGTTGTTGCTGTAATGCTGTAACAAACTTGCAAACACCATCGACATTGTTAACGAAATCAACAGACCGAGATAGAATGTTTGGAATCCGGACAGGATCCGGTGATCACGCACATCGGCGTAAAAATTATATGGTCGCAGCAACGACCGGTTGACATGTTCGCGGAACCGTCGACTGGAGTTCAGCATATACGCGAAGCCGATGAGAACGATAAATCCGCCGATTATGTATTCAAACGGAGTTGTGCCGGGTAACTCACCTGCCGTCAACGACGGCGTTCTTTCTCCACGATACAATGATCGTACGACCTCAAACCCCTTCCGTTGCCTTCTTTCGGAATCGAGTATACCGCTCGTATGCAATCGTAGATCATCCGTATAGCTAACCGTCGATGGTCGTTCCGCCAGCCAGTCCGTAAACGAATTTATAATGATAGCATCCACCTCATACCCACGCAAAGATTGCATCATTTGTAATAAATAATGTGCCTGTGCTTCGTATGAAGAGGAGTTACTAAATCCAGCCGTATTGCCCGGTTCGACATAATATCCAAGTTTACCAATAATGAGGGGTTTATCCACAAAACGTGTTTTCCACTTTTCGATCGCAGGCGAAACTCTGCCAACCATGCCGACGGGAATATTCAATACCGCGAGATCAAGATGGTCCGTCGCTGCATCGTTTGCAGGAAATTGTGAGCCGGCATACATCGGCCGATTATCGAATTGCTGTGCGTGTTCGCGCATCTCTTTAACATATGTTACCGCTCCGGTGCTTGGCATTTCGGGATTATCGCCGATTCCCCAGGCAAATACCGATGCATGATGCCTGTCCCTCTCGATCATCTCCTCTAAATAGTTTTTAGCGGTTGTCAGGAACCTTTCGTTTCTGAGTATCGACCCCGGAATATTAACGGCCGGTAACTCAATCATACATATCATACCGTATCGATCGAATAATCGTAAGAGATATGGGTGCGGCGGATGGAAAGCGACTCGCACGAGGTTGATGTTCGCGACCTTCATCAACGCAACATCGCGTTCCATGTCTTCATAACTTACGGCCGATCCGCGAAGGGGATGGTACTCGTGGTATAAAACCCCCCGACCCCGAAATAGCGTGTCATTGATATATATATTCCCTTCACGAAGGCTTATATCGCGGAACCCATACGTGACATTTTTCCTGTCGTGTTCGAGACCGTCCCTATACAGAACCATTGAAACGATATAGAGATCGGGCTGATCGGGACTCCATAATCGCGGATTCCGTGCGATGACCCGCACTGTTTCATAGATTGTTCCCGAATTATTAAACGATACCTGACTGCGCCGGCTTTGGGCAAGCATTGTTCCCCTCAGCCTGTCATAAATTTCAACCGCAATGTTATATACGGACGGATCCGGGATATCCGTTTCCGGTACCAGTTCACGTTCGATTGTATCGGGTCTTCTTATGATAAAATCCACGTCCATCTCGGCAACGGTATAACCATCGAGAAAAGTTGTGTGAATTTTCTTATCGAGGATTGCCGTTTCAGGTAAAACCATGAGATACATATCCCGAAAGATCCCCCCATAATTCTTCGGCGTCCACATTTGGGATTTAATCGGTAATGTATCGTGGGTCCTCAAAAAGTTATTCACCCGGACCCGGATCGTATTCTCTCCGGTATGTAAAATTTCTCTCGGTACGGAAAGCGAAAAGCTCGTGTATCCTCCGCTGTGGTTCCCTATGTCGTTCCCGTTTATACTAATTTCGGAATAATAATTTATTCCGTATGCGACGAACCGGAATGAAAATGACGTAGTATCGAAAAGTTCTGCCGGAAGAGTAAAAGTTCGTTCATACAGAATTTCCCCGACTCCGTCATATGCGCTTGGCACTTCTACCGGCTGGGACGGATCACCATTAACAGAGACCTGCCAGGTGCCTGCAAGATCGATTTTTCTACGGGAAGGGCTTTCCGAATACAGCCCGGTATCAGTTCCGACGGCGGGGTGGATAGAACCGATTAAAAACAGTGAATCTGCAGATGCTTTTTCCTGAGGGAAAAGAAAAGGGAGCGAAATAAAAAATAAAAGAAACAACCATTTAATTGAATATGTATTCAATGACCTGTATATAAGCTATTCCCCGTAAAAGAAAATTGAGCAAATTAAGCTAAATTAAGTATTTTCAGATAACTTAAAACTTAAATATAATAAAAAAACGGCCTGAAATCAATCATTTTCTCTTAATAAACGACTGAATTTAGTGATGATGTGAGAAATATGGCTTTCTAGCCAATCGTGTGTCTGTATGAATGGGCGATTAAAAACAATAATTCGGCGTGCTGGATTGTTTTTAAGTCGCTGTCCGCGGCATTACCGTCATTTTGTGCTTCTTCTACTGCTTTATTGAAAACTTTCGGATCCCACCTGTTCTTAACCAATATCTTCTTAACAATTTTTTCCGGGAAATTTTTGCTTACATAATCGTATACCAGCGGAAAAACCGGATGCGCGCCGGTTCGATCGAACCAGTAATCTGAATTCCATATATCAGGTTCACGACGGTGTATAATTGCGTGGAAATAACTTCCCTCCGGTGAGTTGATATTCTGAGCGAGAGTGTGCGCCTCTTGTTCACAATCATTCCAGAGTAATAATCCGGACACGGTTGCATCGGCAAAACTTTTGTGCTTCACTTTTTCCGGATGAAATAATTCGTCGTGCGATGTAGTCAATAAGATCTTAGTTATTTCGGGGCTATAGGGTTTTGCGAATATAAGATCCGGGAAGTTTTGGCGCAACAAGCTTATAGTATGCTTTATTTTCTCCGCACGGATTGATTCTATAAAATCCGAAATGAGCTGGTCGGTCGTCTCCATACGCTTATTGAATGGTTGTACGTTCAGGTTTTGTTGCGACGCGGAAAGCACTGTAATCATCGAATGCGATACCGTCGAACAATTGATTTATCAATCTGAAGGTAGCTTCGCCTGTTCCTTCCGCAACATCGATCTCAAACACTCTCCATGTGTTCCCTTCTTTTTCAACTGGATTGTCATCGTCGGCTATCGAAAATTCATGCTTGAGTCCGTCTGCCGCGAATACCCGCACTATTGCGTTGGACATTGTTGCCAAGGTAGTATCATTTTCAACTTCATTGCGTGAGTAATTATGCACGCTAAACCTATATTTTCCCGGAAGAAGCTTTTTAATCGCTACCGTCTCCGGTCCAAATCCGGCCCGTTTATCGCTTATCAATTTTGCAAGCACTTCACCGTCGGCGGATTTGCCCGATTTGTTATCCCAATAAACGTGGAACCGGTTCCCATCTCCCTTTGGTCCCGTGAGATGTGCATCGAGGTCGGGAGGAATATTTCCCCATGTCAAAACGATACGATATACATCCTCAATTTCGACAGGCGGAATTGCGATAGTACCAAAGTCGATGACATCCGGTATGCCGATAGATATAAATTTAGATTGGATAAGATCGATCAGGCCGGACCGCGAGTAAACAATGGTAATGGTTTGACTGCTGATGGTTGTAAGTGTATCCAGCCATTCACCCTGGTGATCGGTGACAAGACTTAAGGTATAATTGTCACCTCCGATGGGTCTGTTTTCTTCATAAATAGTAACGGTAACATTCGGTAACGGGTTTCCCATATCGTCGGTCACCTGCCCATGTAAAATTTTATCAACGGGATCAGGGGGCTGAAATGGTTGCCTGTCATCACATGATACCAGACCGATTATCAACACAATGGCGAATAAAATAAAAAATGTTCCGTATCTCACATCCAACCCTTTCCAGATCGTTTTATAGGTGTCTATAGCTTTATAATATACAAAAAAAAAAGATGGGTCTCAATAAACCAGC
>SLQE01000093.1 GCA_007131635.1 Bacteroidota bacterium
CAGGCACGTTCACGCGGCGATGCATTTTACCGGTCTTCGTTCGAACCGTGGGCGCGAGAGCTCACGGGCAAAACCGGGGAAGACCCTGGATGGGATCCGCTCGCATTTCTTATCGAAGAAGCGCATTCCCGCGGCCTGGAAGTACACGCCTGGTTCAATGTCTACAAGGTGTGGGGGGGATCTCCCATACCGTATAATACTGAGCCGCCCCACATACTCGAACAAAACCCCGAATGGGCACGACAAAGCGGTGTCGAGTGGTGGTTGAATCCCGGCGAACCGGGTGTCCATACTTATTTGCTGAAAGTCGCGCTCGATCTTATTGAACGATATCCGGTCGATGGTATTCATTTTGATCACATACGGTATCCCGATACTACATTCGATGATAAGATCACTCACGAACGTTTCGGTGTCGGTAAAGATCTGCATGACTGGAGACGGGAGAACATAACAAATTTTATCCGTGATTTTTATCATTATGCGTCTGTACTCAGACCCGATTTGAAAATCGGCTCGGCTCCGGTCGGTGTGTATAAACCGATCCCTGGTTTTTTCTTTTCAACCGCTTATGAAGATTATTATCAGGATCCCGAAAGATGGTTACGGGAAGGTATTCACGACTATATCACCCCGCAGGTTTATTGGGATATCGGACAACATCCGAAGTTTGACAGGATAATGCATGACTGGAAACAGCGGGCACACGGTCGGCATATATATGGGGGTATAGGAATATTCCGGCCGGAAATATACAACGAAATATTTCAACAGGTATCCATTACGCGGTCACTCGGTGCTCACGGACAGGTTTATTTCAGGTATGCTCATCTCGGTAATCCCGCACAATTATCGGATGTATATACTTCCGCCGCCGTCGTCCCGGATATGCCGTGGAAAAATAATAATGAGCCCCGGCTATACACGGTACAGTTTCCCGATGACTATGTATCAACCTCCGTTAACCGGGGTGAGTGGCAGGCTCGGTCGGTGTCGGATTATATCGATGAGATAGCCCGGATGCTCGACCGTCCGGTTGTCATCGGACTTGAGGCTGATCCGGACAAAGGGAATCCGTTGTATCTGTCTATGTACTTACCCGGCAGGTCCTCTGTAACTGTATGGATAATGGATGGAATGCATTCGCAACAGATTCCGGTCATTGACGAAAACCTTGATGCCGGTTTTCATATGATTCCGGTTTATCACAATCAAACACAACCCTTTTTACGATATGTGTTACAGACGGGAAACAAGGTGTCGGAGAGATTAATAAAAACTACCGGAGATACAAGTGCACGTACATATTGAACAGGAACGCGTAAAAGAACTCATTCGTAACACAGAGGGCAGGCGAATTGCGGTCGTCGGTGATATAATGCTCGACCAATATTTTTGGGGCAGCGTATCCAGAATATCACCGGAAGCCCCTGTTCCCGTCGTTGAGGTACACGCTGAATCAATACGGTTGGGCGGTGCTGCAAACGTTGCTCACAATATCACTGCATTGGGAGCGCACCCTTTTCTTGTCGGTATCGTCGGCAACGATGGGAACGGTGAAATGCTTTCCTCGCTTATGACCGAATCGGGTCTGCCATCGGACGGTATTATCGTGGATGATAAACGGGCTACCACGATAAAAAGCCGCGTCATAGCACATAGCCAGCATGTTGTTCGCTTCGATCGGGAAACCACAGCGGATATTGATGCATCGATAGAAAGGCACGTTATTGACAGACTGCGCGCTGCTATGAGCGATATCGATGCCATCATTCTTCAGGACTACAATAAAGGTATATTTACGAAAAATGTTATAGGTGCGATCATACGTCTTGCAAACGAACACGATCTACTTATCACGGTCGATCCGAAGTTTAATCATTTTTTCGAATATAAAAATGTCACCGTGTTCAAACCGAATCGCCGCGAACTGGAAAAGGCGTTCGGAACAAAACTTCAAACGGATGAAGAGTTTTGTCATTACGGAATACAGTTGTTAAAACGGATAGATGCACAAAATGTATTGATCACACGGGGTCGGCAGGGAATGACTCTGATCGAGAAAAGCGGGGCTGTTCACCATGTACCGACACGCACACGCTCGGTCGCCGATGTCAGCGGTGCGGGCGATACGGTTATTGCAACGCTGACTGCAATGTTGGCTGCGGGTGCGGCAATCGGTGAGGCGTCTGCAATCGCAAACTTTGCGGCCGGGGTCGTCTGTGAAGAGATCGGTATTGTGCCTATAGATAGAGACCGGCTTATCGATACCATAGTGCATTTTAATCGGGGGAATCCGGATTTGCTTCATAAAGGAAATGGATGATATGGGTAAGGTAGTTTCTCTGGATGCGGCGATCGCTCAGCGCGGACAATTGAGGGATGCGGGTAAAAAAGTGGTATTTACGAACGGTACCTTTGATATTTTACATCGCGGGCATATAGAGTATCTGAAAAAAGCGCGTGAGATGGGAGATGCATTGTTTATTGGCCTCAATAGTGATGAATCGGTTCGCGCTATTAAAGGAGACGGTCGCCCGATTATGACACAGGAAGACCGTGCCTATTTACTGGCGAACCTTGTATGTGTCGATTTTGTTGTAATTTTTACAGAGAATACTCCTCTACATTTAATCCGATCGATTCTTCCGGATATTTTAGTCAAAGGTGCCGATTGGCAACCGGACGAAATCGTGGGTAAAGATGTTGTGGAGAGTCACGGTGGTAAAGTGGTGACCGTAGAACTCACCCCCGGCCGCTCATCTTCTTCTGTAATTGAAACAATACTAAATCGGGCAGCGTATTTTAAAAAGACCTAACGTCTAATCAATTTTATAACATCGGTCGGTTGTGAAAAAAATCTTTCGCATACTCAGCTACTCAATTGTAATATTTATCTTTTTGATGGCTATTGTCGTCGGTATGACGCAAACAGCCGTCTTCAAGGAATGGGTACGTCAGGTCGCGGAGAAACAGGCAGCCGATCACTTAAACGGCGAGCTGCGAATCGGCAAAATAAGCGGTACATTTATAACCGGTATTACATTGAGAGATGTAGAATGGTGGTATGAGAACGAGCGTGTCATATACATCCCCTCTCTCGATCTCAGAATCAATCCTGCCCGGCTGCCCGGTCGGGAGATAGTTATCGACAATGTAGTGCTTTTAAATCCCGATGTCCGGTTTATGCAGGATGAAGAGGGCATACTAAATATCAGCCGGCTTGTCAAAAAGCGGGAAGAAAAAACAATCCTTCCCGATACTACCGATATTTCCGAATCCAAACCCTGGATTTATCATCTGAAAGATATAGAAATTATCGGCGGTACATTTGCGTATGAAAATCACTCGGAAAGTCCACGGATAGAATATGATTATCCAATCGGTTTTCCGAAAATCGATTATGACGATATAAACATCGGTAATATATATCTGACCGCATCGGTTCTATCGGATGGAAGAAATCACACATTTGATATACGGTCGTTGAGTCTGTTTATTACGAATCCGTCATTTGCAATAAGTCACATGTCGCTTCAGGCATCATTTTCGCCCGATGAAACCCTTATACATCGTCTTCGGTTGATAACCGACAGGTCGAACATTAATATTACCGGCAGTATATCCGATTATAATCTTCTCGGTGCACGTCAGGAAGGCATCGAGGATAAGCACCTGTACTTGACATTGTTTGCCGACCGGTTTCATTTTGATGATCTGAAAATGTTCATACCCAACACCTGGTTTCTTGAAGGGGATGCAGAATTTGATATCTCGGTACATGGAACGTTCCGGGAGCTTCATTTTGAGTATGCAAATATGAAACAGCGTGAAACAGATCTTTTATTCAGGGGAATTCTTCAAAACGTAACCCGCGGTCAGGATATGTTCATGGATATTGTGTTGGATGAAAGCCGTCTTGATCCCCGGGATGTGAACAAATTGTTGCCGCATTTTACAATACCTGATTATAGTCATCTCGGTACCGTCGATATCACCGCCTCTTATAAAGGTCGGCCGAAAAATTTTAATTCCGTTATCGAACTCGAGACATCGGCGGGTTATTACGCCGGAAATGTTGATTTTAACCTGACCGACCCTGTGCTTGCGTATGATGGTTCCATCTCAGTTCGTCAGGCGGATGTTAATACCCTTCTGCAGAATGAGTACTACCCGAGCGATGTGTCGGGTCGGATAGCGGTGAAAGGGAAAGGAACGAATTTTAAAAATTTCGATACAAACTTGCAGTTTGCGATCGATCGGATGAAAATAACCCATCTCGGTTTTGATTCCCTGGTAACTGATGTGTATATACGGAATGATGACGTACGGCTGACTTCTACGGGATATCTTGAAAAAAGTAAATTTTCGATTGATGCTACAAGTGAGATTAGTTCTATTGAAGAGGCACCGTTCATCGTGGATCTCATTGTTGAATCACTTGATATGGCACGCATCATGAGAGATTCAACATATGTGAGTGATCTCTCATTTTCATTGTCCGCTACCGGATCGGGTTTCCTGCCCGAATCGATGCTTGCCGATATAGCAATTGAACTTTCGGAATCACGATTTCGTGATTACACATTTGTCGGTGATCCGGTCTATGTTTCCTTGTCGGAAATCGATACCGTATTCCGTGAATTAAACATCCGATCAGAGATTATTGATGTATATCTTGCGGGTGAATTTGATCTCCCGACGATATTCGATATATCATACGATCATGTACGCCAGCTTGTGTCGTCCGTCAAAAACGATATTCAGGGAATTGTAACCGGAGAACCTGTCGATGTCCCTGAATATCTCAGCACAATTAATATTCAAAAACCACTCGATACTTTGTATGATATCGATATAAAAAACATGAATGCCATAGCACTTTTTCTCGGTCGCGATCAATTTGAACTCGAGGTTGAGGGTAAAATCTATGGCTATTTTCGAGCATTGGATAATATGCTCCACCTCGGAGGAGATGTTGAGATAGATCATTTCATGTACCTTTCGCAAGACGAAAGTTTTTTATTCGATAAAGTCGCCGGTTGGTACAATATCGACAATGATTTTCAGGCATTGGGTCTGGATGGGATTTTTTCCGTGTTCGATGTCTCTGCTTCCGGTGTCTATTACGAATCTCTGAAAATGAATGATGTGCAGGTCCGTGCCGATATACGGGGGAGCGATTGGAATGTGTATAGCAAATCGATTATAGATTCTGTTGCTTCATATGAAATTAATACGGCGGCACATTTCAATGCGACAGCTCTGAATACCGATATCATTGATCTGACTATCGCGTATGGGGAATTCGATTTCTCGAATATCGATACGTTAAGAATACGTTACGATCAGACGGGAGTTTGGTTTGAATCGTTCTTCCTGTATCATAATGATGTAAGTTCCATACAATTATCCGGATTATATGCATTCGATAATGAACACTCGATCGATTTCAATGTCGGGAATCTGGACGTGCGGGAAATTCACCGCATCGCAGCACCCGACGCCGAACAACGACGGCAACCATTATTCAACGGAGCGATCAATATTGTCGGCAGTGTGGCAGGCAGAACGGACAGTCTCTACAGTCAAACGGATGTATGGATAACCGATGTAGAGTATGGTGAACTATCCTTTGGTGTCATTAAGGGATCGTTCGAGTACGATGCGGCTCGGCTGAATTTTCATGCCGATGTTACCGAAGTCGATGATACATCCAGGATTGCGTTCAGATTTACCGGCTATTTACCGTTTGATTTATTCCCCGGCCAGGACGGACATCGTGTACCCGACGGTCCTATCAACGTACACCTTTTCTCCGAGGGCTTTGACCTTTCGATCATCGATCCTTTTATTCCCGATTTCCGCAATTTCCGTGCTCGCATGACAAGCGATGTCTCAATATCCGGAACCGTTGAAGATCCGATTTATGACGGAAACATTGAATTCTCCGATGGCTATTTCGTTTTTTTTCAAAATAATATCGCCTATCATTTTACCGGTCAGCTTGTACCCCAACAAAATGAGCTTGCCATCAGACATTTCCGGTTGGAAAACAGGACACGCGATTTCCAAAACGGTAGGATAAATTTATCCGGTAGTGCCCGTACCCGTGGAATATCAATAAGAGATTTCGATCTTCGGGTCGATGGACAACTCATGGTATTACGTGCTGCTTCCCGCCGATCCGCTGATATGTTTTACGGCGACCTGATTGTTGCCGCCGGTCCGAACGGAATTTCCCTGTCAGGCAGCATGGATGAATCCAGGCTTACAGGAAACCTCTTAATCAGATCGGCAAATCTGACGTTTCCGCCCACCCGAACAACTGTATATGAAAGAACGGGCTCAATTGTTAATTATATAGTTATCGACGAAGCCGAGGAGATTGAGGCGCCATCACCGCTTGAAATATTTTTCAGAGATTTGGCACAAGATCAGGCAAAACAATTATCCGGAGCTGAAGCAGGAAAAACGTTTCTTGACGGTCTTGATTACGACATTGTTATTCAGACCGAGGGGCGTGTCGAAATGACAATGGTATTCAACCAGGCCACCGGCGAAGAACTTGTGGCACGGATCGAAACAACAGGACTGCGGTTATATCGCGATGACCTTACCGGACTGCGTCTGATCGGGAGCGTCATTATCGTGGAGCCCTCGGGATATACTTTCTACCGCAAGTTTGAAGCACGCGGCAGGTTAAGCTTCGTTGGAGCTCCCGACAATCCGGAGCTCGATATAACCGCGACATATCACGGACAGCGAATACCGGTCAGACAGACACCGGGCCAGGGAGATGATTTTTCTGCAATGGATAGAGGCTTACCTGAACCGGTTGAAGTACGTCTTCATATCACGGGGGATCGTTACGAACCGAAAGTTGCTATTAATTTAATAGTTAATCATGTGGAGTGGGAAGGTGATGTTGAAACCGATGCCATCTCATACATACTCACCGGCAGGTTTCAGACCGAATTAGAGTCGGGTGACTACCGTTCCATCTCAGCCGATTTCGGTCGTGCCATCCCTGCGACATTTATGTCCGGCGTTGCTACATCGCTGTTATCTAATCTTCTTTCTGAATTCCTGCGAAATGAGGTACGGTTTATCCGGACCGCCGAAATTATCTGGTATGGCGGAAACATTATGGATACTGCCGAATTACGGATAAGCGGTGAATTACGGAATTTTTATTGGACCATCGGAGGGAGAGTCTTTAATGATATAGGGAATACCAATTTCTCATTTCAAATACCGATGGGTCCCGTCTTTAATTCCGACCGATGGACGAATCTGTTCCTTGAGCTCGAACGTCGTTCCCAAAGCATTGAATTTTACGAAGATCAGCGCCCGGTAAATGCGGCTCGTTTATATTACAGCATATCTTTTTAGACAGGAGGAAAAAACAAACAGACCATGGAAGAAATTAAAAAGAATATTTTAGAATTCCTGGGAAAATATCCGTCGCAGTCATTTAAATCGCGGCACCTTGCAAGGAGACTGCACGTGACGGAAGAAAAAGCATATCATAAGTTACGTGAAGCTTTACATGAACTTGCAAACAATGATAAGATACGCAGGTTGAAAGGAAAACGGTACAGCTATAAACCCGATGATGATCAACATAAACAGGGTGTGCTGCAGATGACCCGACAGGGATACGGATTGGTCATCCTCGATTCGGATGAAGAAATATTTGTCGCCCCTCAAAATCTGGGCACTGCACTTGACGGAGACCGGGTGCATGTCGTTCTCTTCGCCCGCCCTGCACGGAAACATCAACGCGAAGGAGTCGAAACCGAAGGTGAAATCGTGAAGGTTCTTGAGCGAACCAAACGGGAGATCATCGGAGTCCTTAAAAAAACCAAAAACTTTTACTTTGTTCAACCCGACAGTCGGCGTATCCCCCGCGATATCTATATTCCGAGGGCGCAATTACATGGTGCCTCGGATAACGACAAAGTAGTTGTTTCCATAGATGAATGGACCGATCCGCTGCTTAATCCCGAAGGTTCGGTCAAAGAAATTCTCGGGAACGCAGGCAACGTCAGCGTCGAACTCCGCGCTATAGCAATGCAATATAAGATCCAAGTCGAATTCCCGGCCGCCGTCATCGATGAAACCGAATCATTCCCCGATGCTTTACCGAAAAAAGAAATGAAACACCGTCTCGATATACGCAAACAAACGGTGATAACGATCGATCCGGAGGATGCAAAGGATTTTGACGATGCATTATCGCTTGATTATGATGAAGACGGCAATTATATGCTCGGCGTTCATATCGCGGATGTAAGCTATTACGTCCGGGAAGGATCGGAGCTTGACCGCGAAGCGTATAAGCGGGGAACGAGTGTGTATCTTGTCGATGGTGTCATCCCCATGCTGCCGGAACGATTATCAAATAACCTGTGCAGTTTACGGCCGAATGTCGTTCGTCCGGCTTATTCGATCTTTATGACCATTTCAAAGCGCGGTGTCGTGAAGGACTATGCAATCAGAGAAACGGTCATCAAAAGCGCAAGAAGATTTACGTATGAAGAAGTGCAGGCTATATTGGATAAGGGTAAAGGTGAACACTATGAGCTCATAAGCGGATTGCATAGCTTGATGCAATCTCTTCTGAAAAAACGTGTCCGCGAAGGGAGCATCGAGTTTTCATCAACTGAAGTAAAATTCCGACTCGATGAAGATAATAAACCGACGGAGATTATAAAAAAACAACAACTCGACGCACACCGTCTGGTAGAGGAATGTATGCTCGTCGCGAACCGTACGGTTGCAAGGCACATCAGCAGAGGAAAAAAGAAAAATATACTGCCTTTTCTCTATCGTGTTCACGCGGCGCCATCACGCGATAAATTGACGGAACTTGCGGCATTTGTATCTAAATTCGGTTATACATTTCATATGGATGGAGCAGGACTGTCTAAATCATTACAAAAACTCATTGAGAGTGTCCGCGGAAATGCAGAAGAAAATCTAATAAATGAAGTAGCACTTCGGTCGATGATGAAAGCCGTGTATTCCGAGAAAAATGATGGGCACTTCGGTTTGTCGTTCCAGCACTACTCCCATTTTACTTCACCGATTCGCCGTTATCCCGATTTAATTATTCATCGTTTACTTAAAGAGTATGAGGAGCCTATAACGCAGGGACGATGGAATATTCTCGCCGAGAAAATGAAAACCATTGCACTCCATTCCTCGGCAATGGAACAACGTGCCGTGGAGGCCGAACGTGCATCGGTGAAAGTCATGCAGGTAGAATATATGCAAAGGCATGTCGGTGATGAATTCGAGGGCATTATATCGGGTGTTATCAACTATGGTATTTTTGTTGAGCTCAATGATATTCTCGTTGAGGGTATGATACATGTGCGGAATATGGATGACGATTATTACGAGTATGATCAAAAGAATTATACCCTTATCGGGAGACGTACCGGACGCCGGCTTCGACTGGGCGACTCCATCAGCGTTAAGGTGCTGTCGGTAAACCCCGAAAAAAGGGAAATTGATTTCATATTTTCGGATAATCAAAAATGACGGAACTTTATGAATGAAACCCCCTGTTTAAATTTCTAGAAGAGAAATCCGGGTTATTGCTTTTTCTTCATTAGATTGATACATTTATATTGTACAGTGTGGCTTGATTGTAGAATGAGAATAGAGAGAGAGAAACCAATGAAACGCGTCATTATTACCCTGCTCATAATCCTTATCCTGCCGTATGTCGGCCTGGCACAAGGATTACCATTCGGTAAAAATAAGGTGCAATATACTAATTTCGAATGGTATTTTATACAAAGCGATCATTTTGATATCTATTATTACGATGACGCGTACGAACTCGCACAGTTTACCGCTCTCGCGGCTGAAGATGCCTACGAATCCATCCGTGAAACATTTCGGTACCAGTTGACCGACCGTGTCCCTATCATTGCGTACGTGTCTCATAACGATTTTCAGCAAACGAATGTGATCGCTCCGTATATGGAAGAGGGAATAGGCGGGGTAACCGAATTGTTTAAAAACCGGGTTGTCATGCCTTTCCGGGGTGATTATGCCGAATACAGACACGTACTGCACCATGAGCTGGTGCATGCCGTTGTTAACGATATGTTTTACGGGGGATCAATACAATCGGTCATTTCAAATAATATTCAGTTGCAGATACCACTCTGGTTTAATGAGGGCCTGGCCGAGTATGAATCGATCGGCTGGGAAACAGAAACAGATATGTTTATGCGGGATGCTACTATCAATGAATATCTCCCGAGACAAATATCGCAGCTCTACGGATACCTTGCATACCGCGGAGGGCAAAGTGTCTTTCACTATATTGCCGAGACATACGGCCGTGACCGGATCGGGGATATCCTGCACCGGATAAAAGGTACACGTAATGTTGAACACGGTATTCGATCAGCTATTGGTATCGGGTTAAAAGAACTATCGGAGCGATGGTTTCAGGCGCAGCGTGAAATGTACTGGCCGGATGTAGCTACAAGAAAGAGACCTTCGGATTTTGCACAGCGGCTGACAAATCACCGTGAAGACAGTAGTTTTATGAATAATAGTCCCGCCATCTCACCGCAGGGGGATATTGTTGCGTTTATTTCCGATCGCCGTGATTATTACAGCGTGTTTTTAATGTCAGCGATAGACGGTCGCATAATGAAACGCGTAATTCAGGGATATAACACCACCGATTTTGAACAGTTGCACCTGCTGACACCGGCGCTATCCTGGTCACCGGAAGGCGACAGGATCGCCTTCGCTGCGAAATCCCGCGGGCGTGATGTCATTTATCTTGTACCGGTCGAGCGTGGCAGGCGCGAGCGCCTTGATTTTGACCTTGATGCAATTTACAGCGTCAAGTGGTCTCCGGACGGCACTAAACTTGCCTTCATCGGAACGAAGAATCATCGTGTGAATTTATATCTGTACGACCTTGAGTCCCGGACCAAGGTTGCAATGACGAATGATATGTTCACGGAGTCGGAACCGGCATGGGCACCGGACGGTAAAACCGTATATTTTATTTCCGACAGAGGTGACCGTATGAACGACAATTTCCAACCGGATGCTTTCGATTTGATGGGGCATGATTTTGAACAAATAGATATTTTCAGCATTGATATTGAATCGAAGGAAATAACCCGCCTAACCGATAGTTGGGATAACAAAAGATCCCCGGCTGTGACACCGGACGGGAAAAACCTTATATATATAAGCGATAAAAACGGTATCAATAATATTTACGCCCGCGATATTGCGACGGGTAATGAAAGACCCCTGACGAATTCTGTTAACTCAATTCTCCAGCTGTCGATTTCACAGGACGGCACAAAGCTTGTCTTTAGTTCACAATTCTACGGTGGTTTTGATATATTTCTTATGAACAATCCGCTTGAGCAAAATCTTGAAATAGATGAGCTTGAACCGACTCCTTTTATTGCGCAAAAAATCGAACGTATGAAGGCAACGAAGGCGATAGCAGAGGCAGATACTATCGAAACCGTTGTTGATGAGTTGGAAGAGGTTGCTGAAGTCGCAGAGACCGATACCGTGCGCGAACCGAGTATCTATGGTGAGGACATTGCGATCGATTTTGGAAGCTATGTTTTCGGTGATCATATTACCAGACCGGTTGCACCCGATACGGATCTGACCGAGATATTTTCAGTCAGCGGTAATATAGACGATGAGGGCAGATTCGTACCGCAGGATTACAAACTGAATTTCTCTCCGGATATCGTCATCGCGAATGCCGGGTACAGCACATTCTGGGGTGTACAGGGATCCACTCTTATGGCGTTCAGCGATATGCTTGGTGATCACCAGATTTATTTTCTCACGAACTTACAAATTGATTTGAAAAACAGCGATTACGGATTGGCATACTTCTATCTGCCGGGTCGTATCGATTGGGCCTTTCAGGCATATCACACAGCACGTTTCTTATTGCAGGGCGATCTTGCTTTCAACCGATATAGTTTGTTCAGATACAGGACGTACGGTGCCAGTGTCATGATGTCACGGCCGATAGACCGATTCAGACGGTTCGATGTCGGCCTGTCATGGTTCAATGTATCGAGAGAGAATCTCGATGTGTTCACCGATCCGCTTCAAAGGTATACCGTTTTGTTTCCTTCGTTGAGTTATGTTCACGATAATATTCTCTGGGGGTTCTTATTCCCGCGGCGCGGTTCCCGTTATAATATAACAGTACACGGAAGTCCGAAGATAAGTGAAAATTCATTCGGATTTGCTTCGGTACTCGGCGATTACCGCACCTATACAAGTCTCGGTCATGATTATACGGTAGCGTTGCGGTTTACGGGCGGTGCGAGCTTCGGTCCGAATCCTCAGCGATTCATGCTCGGCGGCGTTGAGGGATGGATTAACCGGCGATTTGAGAATAATGTCATACCTATTGAATCCGCACAGGATTTTGCGTTTCTCACACCGGTATTACCGATGCGCGGACATAATTACAACGCTCTGCACGGCACAAATTATGCTTTGATGAATTTCGAAATGCGTTATCCGCTTATCCGATACTTTGTGGGAGGACCGTTACCGCTGGCTCTGCAAAATGTTATGGGAATTATGTTCCTTGACGTGGGATCGGCCTGGGATGATTTTTCCGAATGGCGGGGAGTCCGCAGGAATCAATTCGGAAATTATGAAACAGAGGATCTGCTCATCGGTACCGGTTTTGGCGCACGGTTTATAATCTTCGGTCTTTTGCTCAGATTCGATATGGCATGGAACTACAATCTCGACTCCTGGTCGAAACCGCTGTACTACTGGAGCCTCGCGTTGGATTTCTGATGAGACGGCTATATAATTTGTAAAAATTTTCTCCCACAGATCCTTTTTTTGAATCATCTGTGGGACATTTATCTGTGGGAGCCAATAATTTCATCCATAGTTTTTCTCCCACAGATTCATTTTTTGATACTATCTGTGGGACATTTTATCTGTGGGAGCCAATAATTTCATCCCTAGTTTTTCTCCCACAGATTCATTTTTGATACTATCTGTGGGACATTTATCTGTGGGAGCCCTTCCATCCATCCATTGGTTTTATCCCGAAAACAATTGGACAAATATCAAAATTTCCTTATCTTTATTGTTTAAGCTAATTTTCGAAAGAAATCAGGTAATCCGGTAACATACCGGCTGTACTACTCGTTATATATTGAAATGAAATTAATTCCCTTACTTTCGATATGCGTAATCCTGTTCACCGGCTGCAGTATCGAGCGACTCGCCGTTCGCAGTACTATCGGACTGATTGAAAACAGTCTTGAAGCAACGGAAGAAGAAACCGATCTCATCCTGGCAGAACAGAGTATTGCATCAAATTTAAAATTACTCGAGGGCATGATCAAAACGGATCCGAACAA
The DNA here is from genome assembly GCA_007131635.1 of Bacteroidota bacterium. Lineage (GTDB taxonomy): Bacteria > Bacteroidota > Ignavibacteria > T3Sed10-11 > T3Sed10-11 > T3Sed10-11. The sequence goes on from SLQE01000093.1 coordinate 13,425, forward strand.
CCGGAATCTGCTTTTGCTTGCAGCCCGCGGGTTTACAAGTTATGCGCTCGGATTTGTCGAAGAGGATGATACCGATCGTGCAACGGCTTTGTACACACGTGCACGGGATTACGGCTTGCGCGGATTACGCCATAACCGTGATTTTGACAACGCATTCGATAAACCCTTTGAGGAGTTTGAAACGGCATTGCAGCGAACTCCGGACCGGGATATCCCGCTGCTTTTTTGGACGGCAAACGCATGGGCGGGTGCCATCCAGCAAAACATCGGCAATCCCAGAGCACTGGCAGATCTGCCGAAGGTAGAAGCAATGATGAGAATCGTGCTCGAGCGTGATGAAACGTTTTACTATGCCGGACCGCATCTGTTTTTCGGTATCAACTATTCAAGCAAACCGGCTATGTTCGGAGGAAATACCCGGGAGGGCCGCAAACATTTTGAACGCGCACTTGAACTGACGCAGAATCGTTTTCTCATCATCAAAGTTTTCTTTGCCGAGACATATGCCGTGCAAACACTGGATGATGTTTTATTCGAACAATTACTGAACCGGGTCATTGAAGCCGATATCGACATTTTACCCGAACAGAAATTGGTGAATACGATCGCAAAGCGGCGGGCACAGGCATTGCTTGAAAAAAAAGATTTATTATTCTAACGACAGGAGGTTGGAGTGAAGCTGTTAAAAGTGATGATAGCAATGGTGTTAATGTTTTCGACGGTTACTACCGGTACGGCTCAGACACCGCAGCATGAAATAAAATTTGCAACTGTTGCACCCGAGGGAAGTACCTGGATGAAGGTTATGCGCGAATTTGACCGGCAGATTCGCGAAGAGAGTAACGGACGTCTCGGTTTTCGTATCTATCCCGGAGGTGCTCAGGGAGATGAGCGTGATGTCTTGCGGAGAATCAGAACCGGACAGCTGCATGGCGGAGGGTTTACCGGTGTCGGTATGGGAGAAATTTCCTCAAAGGTTCGTATCCTCGATTCACCCTTTCTTTTTCGGTCTTATGATGAGGTCGATTTGATTTATGAAAAATTCGGTGAAGAGCTCAGGCAGGATTTTTACGACAACGGATATGTGCTTCTTGGTTGGGCGGAAGTTGGGTTCGTGTATATATTCTCAAATATCCCCATCAAACATCCGCAGGACCTCCGCGGCGTAAAAATGTGGATGTGGGAAGGCGATCAGGTTGCGGGGGAAACGTTCAGAGCGCTGAATATCAATCCAATCCCGCTTTCGATTACGGAGGTTCTAACGTCGCTGCAGACCCGTATGATAGATGCCGTATACACACCGCCGCTCGCTGCCCTCGCATTACAATGGTTTACGCGCGTGCGCTATATGCTAGATCTCCCTCTGGCCGACTCCGCGGGTGCTATTCTTGTTTCGCGAAGAGTATTCGATCGGTTGCCCGAAGATTTACAGGAAATTCTGCTCCGTAAAGGTGAAAAATATATGACCGAACTGACAAGACTGAGCCGGAAAGAAAATCAGGAATCAATCGAAGTTATTGCAAGCTCGGGTGTGCAGATAATTGAATCTCCGCCGCAGGAACAGATTCAACAATATGAACAAATAGGAAGAGAAGCACGGCGCAATCTGGTCGGCAGATTATATTCACAGGAGTTTTTAGAGGCCGTAGAATCGGCGCTCGAAGAATATCGCTCAAAAAAAGCCGCACAATCCGAATGAAAAGAATCCGCAGCATAGATAACGTCCTGGGCACCGTATCGGCCACATTGCTGGTCTCGCTGCTTGCGGTTATGTTATTGATGGGATTTACCCAGGTGATTCTCCGCAATCTGTTTTCAACAAGCATTCTCTGGGGAGATATATTACTGCGGCATATAGTCCTGTGGGTTGCTTTCCTGGGAGCGATTGTAGCTACCGGAGAAAAAAGACACATTACCATAGATGCCCTGACCAAAATCCTTCCGGAAAGGGGTAAACAAATTGCAGGAATCGTGACCGGTATTTTATCCGTCATTGTTTGCTTTTTTCTTACCGGCGCCTCGTACCGGTTCCTGGTAGACGAGATGGAGTTCGGTGGAACACTCATACTCGATGTACCCATATGGGTGTTTCAGCTTATCATACCCGTCGGATTCGGAGTGATGATGTTGCGATTCGGTTTACGGGTGATTGTCGATTCTATAGGTCTTCTGAGAGGTGAAATCAGCGATCCTGAATCCGGGGAGGGTAACGGTGCTTGAAACAATTTTAATAGGCATTGCTCTTCTTATATTAGCGCTCCTCGGTGCCCCGTTGTTTGTTATCATAGCTGCTATAGCACTTTTGAGTTTCCACGCCGCGGGTATAGATATTATGGCGGTAATCATTGAACTATACCGGCTTTCCGCATCACCTACACTTATTGCCATACCGTTGTTTACCTTTGCCGGCTATATGCTTGCCGAGAGTAATGCACCGCAGCGGCTCGTGGGCGTCGCCCGGGCGTTATTTGGATGGATGCCCGGCGGGTTAGCAGTCGTGGCATTGTTTTCATGTGCATTTTTTACTGCATTTACGGGTGCATCGGGCGTGACGATTGTAGCGCTCGGAGGTATATTGCTGCCGGTGTTGATAAAAGAAAATTATACAAAAAAGTTCTCGCTTGGTTTGATGACCTCTTCGGGAAGTCTCGGTTTGTTGTTTCCGCCGAGCCTGCCGATTATTTTGTATGGATTTGTTGCCGGTGTGAGCGTCGATCAGCTCTTTATCGCAGGTATCCTTCCGGGTTTTCTGATTATCGGGTTGCTTGCAATCTATAGCAGTTATAAGGGCATTACATGTAATGTCCAGCGGACACCGTTCTCCCTGAGGGAAATATTATCATCGATGAAGAATGCCGCCTGGGAATTACCTTTGCCATTTATTATCCTTGTCGGTATCTATGGCGGATTTTTTACCGTTACCGAAGCGGCGGCAATGACTGCATTTTATGTTTTTATAGTCGAAGTACTTATTTATCGCGATCTGAAATTACGTGCAGTCCCGAACGTGATGCGCGAGAGCATGGTGCTTGTCGGTGCGATACTTATTATTCTCGGCGCCGCTCTGGGACTTACAAACTATCTTATCGATGAGCAGGTACCGGCGCAAATGCTCTCGTTTATTGAACAATACATCGATAGCAGAATTGTTTTTCTCATATTGCTAAACGTCTTTCTCCTCGGCGTCGGTGCGATGATGGATATATTTTCCGCTATCATTGTCGTGGTTCCGTTGATTCTTCCTATCGCACAGGAGTTCGGTATTCATCCCGTTCATCTCGGGATCATTTTTCTTGCAAATCTCGAGATAGGGTACTTTACACCGCCTGTGGGAATTAACCTGTTCATATCAAGTTACAGATTTAAAGAAACCGTTATTGAATTATACAAAGCTACTTTCCCTTTCCTGATCATTTATCTGATAGCACTTTTAATCATTACCTATGTTCCGGAATTAAGCTTGTTTTTGGTTAACCTCTTCAGCGGTTGATAGTCCCGGTTCATACCCGGGAGTGGTTAATCAAACAAGCCTATTTGTGAGCATGTATTTTTTTTGCTTTAAACTTTGAGGAGGTTTCCTATGTATCGTAATACTGTGTTAGTCTTTTTTCTGTTTGTCCTTTATTCTCTGCTCCTTGTCGGAGAAGAACCGGTATCGGTTGAATCGCGTGATCTCACCGAGTCGGAAATTTTCGGGCTTGAGTTTATCGATGAGAGCAAACTTTTCGCGCACCTTAATTACATTGCTTCAAATCATTTTGAGGGCAGGGAAGCCACCGAACGGGGACACGAGCTGGCATCGGAGTACGCTGCCGCACTATTTCGTATGTGGGGATTGCGGCCGGTAGGCGATGATCTGGACATACATGGATGGCAGGGACCGAGCTACTTTCAGAAATTCAATGTTATTGAATATGAGCATTTGCCGACAAGTACATTAACGATCGATACACAACAGGGGCCGACACAGTTTAGGACAGATTTTCGCCATGAGACCGATTTTACCATCGGTTGGGGTGTATCTGATAATATGACGATCTCCGCACCCGTAGCGTTTGTGGGGTATGGCCTGGAGGTCGCGGAGGAAAACTTTAACGAACTGCGAAACATAGACGTAAAGGATAAAATCGTATTGTTGTCGCGTGGTGTTCCGCGCAGAGATGATGAGTCGCTCACGTGGAATCAATCCGATCAAAGATTCCGATATGCAAATATGCGGACGCGCATTGAACGATTGAGAGAGCAGGGAGCCGCGGGTATTCTTATCGTGCCCTCATACAGCGAACCGGATCTATATTCACAGTTTGTCCAAAATATCGATCATCATCATCCGCGCTTTAATAGATATTATGAAGGGGACGAACCGCTGGAACCCCGTCGCCGCATGCGGTTAGCCGACAGAGAACAATCCGGTATCCCGGTTTTTAACATAACACGAGCGGTTGCGAATACAATCCTGGCATCGACGGGAAAAACGATTACACAGATACAAAAAGAAATCGACGATAATCTGAGACCGCAATCCCGTAATCTCAACAACGTGACCGCATCGATGCAACCACGTTTTCATACCAGGGTATTGTGGACGAACAATGTCGTTGGTCTGCTCGAAGGCAGCGATCCCGAATTAAAGAACGAAGTAATCGTTGTCGGTGCTCATTATGATCACGAAGGGATGCGAAGCGGATATATCTGGAACGGTGCCGATGATAACGGATCGGGAACCAGTGGGGTACTGACGCTTGCCCATACTTTGACGACAGCCCCGGAACGTCCCAAGCGTTCCATTTTATTTGCGTTATGGGGTGCGGAGGAGAAGGGGTTGATCGGCTCGTATTATTTTGTAGACAATCCCGTCGTTCCGCTGGAAAGTATTATTACCAAGAAAAATCTCGATATGATCGGTCGTGATCAGAGCAGGCCGGAGGCGGGGATACATGCCGCAGATAATAAGAACCAGGTATACGTCACGTTATCCGAACAACTGCCGTTGCTTGAAAAAGTGACAAAAGAAAACAATGAGTTGATCGGTCTCGATATTACTTTGCGTGTCACAAATGTCACTGGCGGCGGAAGCGATCATGCTCCATTTGCCAGGAGAGGTATTCCGGTATCTTTCTTTTTTACCGGTTTTCATGAGGATTACCATCAGCCGTCGGATACCGTTGAAAAAATAAATTTTGATAAAATGGCAAAAATCGTTCGTTTGGCGTATCTAAATCTATGGTCTCTGGCCAATTACGAGGGGGATGTAAGTACACTGGCAGCAGATTAACGTGATATATTAACGCCCTATCTTTTGCCTTCGGAATTTGAAAAAAAATGCTTGACACTAAAAATAAATTTTTGTATATTGATTTTCTCTTTAAGTTTAGGACCGCAATAACGAATTAAAAATTGAGGTATTGATTGCCGACGATTAATCAGCTGGTAAGAAAAGGCAGAAAAGTAGTAAAAACATCGAGTAAGTCACCTGCTCTGAAATCGAATCCTCAGAAGCGTGGTGTCTGTACCAGAGTATATACAACAACACCGAAAAAGCCGAATTCGGCTTTGCGAAAGGTGGCCCGTGTTCGTCTTACGAACGGAATTGAAGTGACCGCATATATTCCCGGCGAAGGGCATAACCTTCAGGAACACTCGATTGTGATGATTCGCGGCGGTCGTGTAAAGGATTTACCCGGCGTCCGTTATCACATAATTCGCGGGGCACTCGATTCAGCGGGTGTCGAAGACCGTCGTCGCGGTCGCTCAAAATACGGTACAAAAAGACCAAAACAATCAGCAGCTTAATGTAGTATTTATTATGAGAAAGAGAAGAGCACCAAAACGGCATATTGAACCGGACCCGAAGTTTAATGATTTATTGATAGCTAAGTTTACGAACTCGGTTATGAAAAAGGGCGAGAAATCGCTTGCACAGCAAATCATTTATGATGCATTCGAAATAATCGAAGAGCGGTTAAATAAACCCGGAATTGAAGTTTTTAAGAAGGCCGTCTCAAATGTACGGCCTATGATAGAGGTTCGCGCACGGCGTGTCGGAGGGGCGACGTATCAGGTGCCGACTGAAGTAAGACAGGAGCGCAGCACTGCGCTCGCTATCCGCTGGGTTCTGCAAAATGCCCGGAGCCGGCGAGAAAAGTCGATGGCAGCGAATCTAGCTTCCGAATTAATTGCAGCCTCAAATGGCGAAGGGAACTCAATCAAAAAGCGGGATGATACCCATCGTATGGCCGAAGCAAACAAAGCGTTTGCTCACTTTAGATGGTAAGTTGTTTTCCCTCTGAGTTCTCAATTTTATTAATCACTATTTATTCATCTACTTAACGTAAAGTAACAGCAGGGTTATGTCTGTACGATATTCATTAGAAAAGTCACGTAACATCGGCATCATGGCACACATCGATGCGGGTAAGACGACGACGACAGAGCGTATTCTCTATTATACGGGAATCGTTCATCGTATGGGAGAGGTACACGATGGAGCCGCGACGATGGACTGGATGGAGCAGGAGCGTGAAAGGGGCATAACCATAACCTCTGCTGCAACGACGTGTTTCTGGCGCGATCACAGAATTAATATTATCGATACACCCGGTCACGTCGATTTTACCGTGGAGGTCGAGCGGTCGCTACGAATACTCGACGGCGCTGTGGCTCTGTTCTGTGCCGTAGGGGGTGTGGAGCCGCAGTCTGAAACGGTATGGCGTCAGGCTGAAAAATATCGCGTGCCCCGCATTGCGTTTGTTAATAAGATGGATCGGGTCGGAGCAGATTTCCTGAATGTCGTCCGTATGATACGCGAACGCCTGGGGAGTAACCCCGTCCCCGTTGTGCTGCCTATGGGCGAAGGAGATATATTCGTCGGATTGATCAATCTTATCTCCATGAAAGCGCGTGTTTACAAAGATCAATCGCTCGGATCGGATTGGGATGAGATGGAAATTCCGCAAGATCTTTTACCGAAAGCCCAGGAATACCGTGCGAAGATGCTCGAGGCGGTTTCGGACCTTGACGATACGCTGCTTGAAAAATATATCGAGGGTGAAGAGATTTCCGAAAAAGAAATCGTTGACGTCCTTCGGCGTGCGACGTTAGCGTTAAAGGTTGTGCCAGTATTGTGTGGTTCTTCATTTAAAAACAAAGGTATTCAGGTGCTTCTTGACGCGGTTGTAGATTATTTACCGAGTCCGATTGATGTGGGTGCCATCCAGGGACATCATATCGACAGAAACGACGAGGTCTATCGCAAACCCGATAGTAATGAAAAGGTTACCGCTCTCGCATTCAAAGTAATGTCCGATCCATATGTTGGAAAGTTGACATTCCTTCGTGTTTATTCCGGGACGTTGAATGCCGGCTCGTATGTATATAATTCTACGACAGGAAAGAAAGAGCGTATCAATCGTATCGTTCGGCTGCACGCGAATCACCGGGAGGACGTTAAGAATGCCTTCGCCGGAGATATCATCGCGGCGGTCGGTTTGAAGAATACAAAAACCGGTGATACTATTTGCGACGAAAAAGATCCTATAGTTCTTGAAAGGATGACGTTTCCCGATCCGGTTATCTGGATTGCGATTGAACCGAAAACAAAGGCCGATCAGGAAAAGTTATCCAATGGTTTGAATAACCTGGCTGATGAAGATCCGACATTCAAAATTCGGTCCGATCAGGATACCGGGCAGACGCTTATCGGTGGGATGGGAGAGCTTCATCTCGAGATTATTGTTGACCGATTGAAGCGTGAATTTAAAGTCGAAGCAAATGTCGGCAGACCGCAGGTTGCTTACAAAGAAACGATAAGAAAGAAAGTTGAAGCGGAAGGAAAATTTGTACGACAGTCGGGTGGGCGCGGTCAGTACGGACATGTATGGATCGAGGTCGAACCGAACGAGAAGGGTAAAGGGTACGAGTTTACCGACGGTATTGTCGGCGGCGTCATACCAAGGGAGTATATCTCATCGGTATCCGAAGGAATTAAAGAAGCCCTTCGGTCGGGTCAGCTTGCCGGATATCCCGTCGAAGATGTGAAGGTTCGTTTGTATGACGGATCATATCACGATGTCGATTCATCAGAGATGGCGTTTAAGGTAGCAGGCTCAATGGCTGTAAAGAATGCAATTCGTAAAGCCGAGCCGGTATTACTTGAGCCGGTTATGGACGTGGAGGTAATTACTCCGGAGGATTATATGGGGGATGTGATGGGTGACCTCAATTCACGTCGCGGCCATATCCGAGGGATTGAACCGAGAAAAGATGCGCAAGTTATTCGTGCAACAGTGCCTCTGTCGGAGATGTTTGGCTATGCTACTACCCTTCGGTCGATGACCCAGGGCAGAGCGCTTTACACGATGCAGTTTGCTCACTATGCGGAGGTCCCACAATCAATTGGTGATAGTATAATAGAGAAAACCACAGGTAGGGTTGCAGCGGCAGGCTAAAGGAAAAGATGTCTAAAAAATATGTGCAACTAATATTTAAACTAAGGAGAAACGTAGATGGCTAAAGAGAAATTTGATCGCAGTAAGCCGCACGTCAACATCGGAACCATTGGTCACGTTGACCACGGTAAGACCACGTTAACCGCCGCAATTACAATGGTTCTTGCAAAGAAAGGGTTATCGGAGGTTCGGTCATTCGATAGTATCGACAATGCGCCCGAAGAGCGCGAGCGCGGCATTACCATCGCGACGGCACACGTCGAGTATGCAACCGAGAATCGTCATTATGCACACGTCGATTGCCCCGGTCACGCAGACTATGTCAAGAATATGATCACCGGTGCAGCCCAGATGGACGGTGCAATTCTGGTTGTTGCAGCCACCGACGGCCCGATGCCGCAAACCCGCGAGCACATTCTTCTCGCTCGTCAGGTCGGTGTGCCGAAAATCGTTGTATTTATGAATAAAGTTGATATGGTCGATGATCCTGAATTACTCGATCTGGTCGAGCTTGAAGTCCGGGATCTGTTGAA
>SLQE01000293.1 GCA_007131635.1 Bacteroidota bacterium
CCCGCGGGGTGCCCTTCGAATAATGAATCTGCCAGGACTCAAATTATTCAGGATCACTGATCCTGCGAGGGCTTTCTGTTTTTAAAGGTAACATTTTGTTCACAAAAACACAATTAATCGGAATACGAAAAGAAAGGATGTATGAAACATGAAAGCAATTATATTGTCAACCATTCTATTTTTCGGTAGTTTCTTGCTTCTTCTGGGTCAGGAAGAAGAACTCGTTAACCGTCAAATTATAATGATGGTTAAACCGGCCACGGTTACATTACCACAAGGGGTTACGCAAACAAGACCGGAACTTGCAGAAATGCCCGAAAACTTGCGCAGAGTTATGAGCGAATTTAATGTACGTGAAATAGAATCGGGATTTCCGGATTTTAGAAGCGAGGATACTTTGCGTGTACTGCAGGACGGTCGTGTATATAGACTCCCCGATTGGACAAACTTGTTTGTAATCACACTTCCCGAGCATGTAAACCGTGACACCGTTATTGCACGTCTGGAACGTCTTCCATGGGTAGAATATGCCGAAAAAAATCAAATGGTTCTGCCACGGTCAGAGGTTATACCTCCTAACCAGCAATACTTTAATCAACAGTGGGGTTTGAAAAATCAGCAATATCCTGGTCAGGATATCAGAGCCACTTTTGCATGGTCTATCACCAAGGGGAGTACTAATGAGAAGCTGGGTATTATTGATACAGGCGTCAAGAGTAACCATATTGATCTTTCAGGTAAGGTTTCTGGTCCTGCCGCATTTACCTGGAATACCACAAACGATCACGGGACTCTGGTTGCAGGTGTCGCAGCAGCCAAGGGCGATAATACAGGCGGCGGGATTGCAGGCGTTGACTGGCGTACACAGATATTTGCCGGTCAGTTAGGCAGTACAACGCAAACTGCACAAGCAATTAATGCAGCCGTTAATGCAGGCGTGAGAGTAATCAACAATAGCTGGGGATTTGCAAACTCGTCTACAACACTTACCAATTCACTGCGAAGTGCGTATGGAGCAGGTGTACTTCTTGTGCATGCAAATCCATATAAACAAGGTTCATCTCATCAAATATCAAATTATCCAAACAACTTGGGTCCATGGATATTAAATGTGGGTGCAATCTCTCCAAACGGAAGTGCTTGGTGGAATACCGGCAGTAAATCATTTACCGATGTAGGAGCACCCGGGGTCGCGATTATTTCTACTTCCAGTACTTCGACTACATCCTATGATATGGTAGATGGCACTTCATTCGCTGCACCGCACGTTGCAGGTACAGCAACACTTATGCGTGCGGTGAAACCGGAATTAAGAAATTACGATATCGAACATATTCTTAAACGAACTGCAAAAGAGTACCCCGACCATCACCCTGAAAGAGGATATGGTATGATAAACGCCCACGAAGCTCTTAAACGTGTATCGTCTCCATATACGTTAAGTCACGGGCAGGCATCATTTAACAAATTCTGCAATGATCAGCTTCGTCAATTTACCGCAAGCCCGCTTCCTGAACTTGCCGCCGGTCATTATCGAGTAGATTGTTATGAATTGACAGCAAATGCAAGTTATTCCTATCAGGATGAAATATGGGCTTGGTTAAGTGTAACTGATAAGGGTTATTCTTATGCAAATCCGAATAATTCTCAGCGATGGATGCATGAAGTAGTTTCAGCTACTTCAATGGAAATAAAGACAGTTTATTATTATATCCGCTCAAATTCATCAGGACAGGTAATAAATAAATGGGCTCCATTCGATCCGACAGTATTTAGGAATAATACGCTTAACAGATATGAATACACTCTTATCGGTAAACCCGGTACACCACCGTTACAACCACCCTCCATCACACTCGACGCCTCAGGCATTCATCCCAAACTCAACTGGAATGTCGTAAGCGGAGCAAACTCTTATAAGGTTTACCGCGGAACAATTCAAGGGGCACCCGGAACGGTCAGTTGTTCTATGATTTGGGATTATTGGTACATCGGGAATACGACATCAACTTCATATACCGACAATGCAGTATTTGTCGATCCGAATGCAAATATATTGATATGTTATTATGCAACGTCCGTCAACCAAAGCGGCGAATCCTCACCGTCGAATACAGTCGGCACGCACGGCATAGCGCCGCTAAAAGAAGACGAACTCATTTCGGCAGAAACGGTCTCACTGCCGAACCGATATGCTGTGCACGACAATTACCCGAATCCCTTTAATCCGGTTACGACAATAAGATTCGATATACCGGAACCTTCTACGGTATCGCTCATAATTTACGATGTGATGGGCCGCGAAGTACGCAGACTGGTTGACGGTGCGGTAGATCCGGGTTATCATACCGCTGCATGGGACGCACGAAATGCATCGGGCACTGGGGTATCTAGCGGAATATATATCTATCGCTTTACCGCACTGCCGGTCTCGGGCGAGAGCGATAAAGAAGGAATACACTATGTAAAGAAGATGTTGTTTACAAAATAAGACTACAAACGAAAATAAAACGGTCTAACGGGAACTTTTATAGAGTAATATAAAGAAGCGTGGACACCGTTATTTGATGCACATTACTCTGCTCAGACGGTGTCCACGTCCGTTACTCTATTCCCCATGCTCCAAACCCCATGCCCCCCGCACCCTGCCCTACGTGCGCTCCACCTCCACACCCGCTGCCTCTGTCATCACCTCAAATAACCGGGTATTCTCTGTAAACGCTCCGATCGCTTCACTTCCCGGTCCGAATGCGGCAAGCTCGACGTAATCGGCAGTATGAGACGAGCCGATCCAATTGACCGAGGTATAGTTCGCTAAGATCTGACCCATTACGGCACTCGGGCGGTTCATCATCGGGTAGACCGCATAGAACATATTTCTGTAGGAGTCCTGTAACGCCACCGCTTCTTTACCGGTGATTTGTATACCGGTCGCCTCCTCGACCCGTTCGCGAATCTGTGAGGTTGTACTCTCTTCACTGAGACCGCCGAGTATCCAGTTGGAAGTATGTTTGAATTCCTGGATTCTGTCAAAATTAACATTTGATCCCTCATATCCCGAACCAACCCCATTCAGACCGGGATTAGCATTCCCATGATCGGTAGTAACGATGACGAGGGTATCGGGGTTTTCATTTGCGAACTCGACTGCAACACCTACCGCATCATCGAATGCTATCTGATCGAATATCAATCCGCCGACATCATTACTGTGGGCTGCGTGATCGACGCGTCCGCCCTCTACCTGCATAATAAAACCATTTTTATTTTTAGAGAGACGATTCAGCGCTATCTGCGTCATCTCTGCGAGTGTCGGTACATTTTCGCGGTACTCTTTTGTATTGATATGGTCGAGCGTGTAGGGAACGTGACCGTCGTAAAATATACCGAGGAGCCGTTTCTCGTCATTCGGTATATTGAAGAGGTTACCTTTTTGTCTGACAACATGATAATCTGCGTTTTCATAGTCAGCATAGAGATCACGTCCGTCCGAGCGAAGATATTTATGATAGAACAAATTACCTCCGCCGAGCAGCACATCATAGCGTCTTTCAAGATACTGTTCTGCGATTGTCTCCTGCATACCGCGGTTCGGCACGTTCGCCGAAAATCCTGCCGGTGTCGCGTGTGTTATTGTTGTGGTGGTAACTAATCCTGTTCCCTTTCCTGCATCCCGGAAGTATTTTAATACCGGAGTATACTGCTCATCGTTTGGTCCCCAGTTGACAACGCCGTTATTCACCCGGTACCCGCATCCCCACGAAGACGAGGCAGCGGCGGAGCAGGTCACGACCGCGTTGCGCGATGCCATATCCATCAAGCCGCGCCGGATATCCGGACGATCATAGAGTTTCACCCAGTTGGACGCCCTCCCGTCACGTCTGCGAAGCATCAAATCCCCGAGGGTAAGCGTACCGCTGCTCATACCGTCGCTCACGAGAAAAATAATATTCCGTGCTTCGCCCTTGCTTGTCTGTGCAAAGTTCGTTGCACGCAGAGCGTCCGTTGTCCAGATGCCGGAACCTAGAAATACAGCCGATGCGGCTCCCGTTCGCAGAAACGTTCGTCGGGCAATACCGGTTTGTTTATTCTGTTGAGCCATTGAGTCCTTCCTAACTTTTTTATATTTATTGGTTATAAACTAATATAGTTTAGTTATATGAACAGATTATTAAGAAAAAAATAATATTGTATAAAATACGGGATATTGCTATTTTACGCAAACATAATTACTTTAATTCTGTGATTTAAAAAATCCAGCACAACTTCAAAAAGGACTTGCCTATGAACTGGTTTATATTTTCATTCATCCTGGGTGGTATTCTGGTCATACTCGGTATTGTGTTGTTCATTTTGCAGGAACCTGTCGGCGCGATCGTTGCCTTTGCGATCGGTGCGGGCTTTCTCGCACTTGACTTCAAGCCGACAACTTCCATTCTTGATGAATTCAGGGGATTAACAACGCAGCAGCTCATAAAGAAAATTCTGGGTGCAGTTTTTATTATTGTTGCACTTGTTTTATTTGTCGTGGAAATTCAGCGTCAGATAGGCATTTTTTAATAATACACAGGAAGGAAGAGAACATCAATGAGTAAGACAAATAAAGGTGTTATAGGGATATTAACGGGAGGAGGAGATGTGCCCGGGTTAAATCCGGCAATTCGCGCAGTTACGATCAGGGCTATTCGGGAAGGATTTAAAGTCATCGGCATACGTCGTGGCTGGGCGGGTCTCGTAGATATGATCCGTGATGACGCATACGATAATAGTGAAAACTACCTCACGCTCACCGAAGGGCTGGTCAATAAAACCGGCAGGACAGGCGGCACGTTTCTACACAGCTCCAGAACAAATCCTTCGAATGTATCGAAATCAAACGTACCCGACCACCTCAAAGATATATACAAAGAGAAGAAAAACGATTTAACAGATGAAGTACTGAAGAATCTTGAGTATCTGGGGATGGAATATCTTATCCCTATCGGAGGTGACGATACACTAAGCTATGGCGTTCGGTTACAACAGGAAGGTTTTAAGGTTATCGCCATTCCCAAAACAATGGATAACGATGTGCCGGGAACAGATTACTGCATAGGATTCAGCACCTGTATTTCACGGACAATAATGCTGGTCAATACACTTCGTACCTCGGCGGGGTCGCACGAACGGATCATGGTACTGGAAGTATTCGGCAGATATGCCGGTTTTACCGCAATGCTTCCCACATTCGCGGGCGCCGCAAACCGCTGTGTTATACCCGAATACAAATTTCAAATCGATAAACTCGCGGAGCTCCTCGTCTATGACCGGAATAAAAACCCCAGCAAATATTCCATAGTCATTGTTTCGGAGGGTGCAATGTTCGAGGGGGGGGAGATGGTGTTTGAGAGCAAAACAACAGATGCGTACGGCCATGCAAAATTAGGCGGAATCGGCGATCTCGTATCGGAGCGCATTAAAGAACTTTCACCGATGTATGCTAACGGACACGGAATCGGCATCATCAATCAAAAACTCGGCTATCTTGTCCGGGGAGGGGATCCCGATGCCATCGATTCTATTGTACCCATGGCGTACGGCAACCTGGCACTCGATCTTTTACTGAAAAAAATACACGGACGCTTGGTGGTTCTTAAAAACGGACGATACGACAACGTCCCTCTCGAAATCGTCACAAGTACGAAAAAGAATATTAACGTAGAAAAATATTACAACACCGACAGACTCCGTCCCCACTATCACTCGTTTCAGATGCAACCGTTTTTCTTTATGACGAGTGAGTGAAAAGAATGGATGGGTGCATGGATGCATGGGCGTATGGTTGCATGGTAAAGAATGAATGATTGATTGATTGATTGAATGGATGGATTATAGTATGAAAATATCTTCTTACATAGTATTATTTATATTGATTATATCGTTACCCGGATGTGCTATCATTGATGCTATTCTCGGTGGAGGAGTCAAGGAACCCGTTGTCAAAATCGATTCCGTCGATTTCGGAAAGGTTTCTTTCGAATCTCTCGAATTGCTCTTCAATATAATGATCGAAAATCCGAATCAACTCGGTATTTCGCTTTCATCGTTTGACTATGAGTTGTTACTTAATGAAAAATCGTTCGTCAAAGGTGATCAACGTGACGGTATGCAAATAGGGGCGAATGCGAGCAGTTCCGTCCAAATACCGGTCTCGCTAAGATTCAGGGATATCATAGAGTCGGTCCAATCGGTATCACGACAGGATACGTCGAACTATCAATTCAAATCCGGTTTCGCTTTTTCGGTGCCGGTGATCGGGGATGTGCGGATTCCCGTACAGAGGTCGGGGATGATTCCGGTTATTAAAGCACCTTCAATAAATATTGCTCATTTTAAAATCGATAACATATCTATTACCGGCGCCAGGGCTACGCTTGCACTCGATGTGAAAAACCCGAACTCTTTTTCTCTCGGTCTGAAAAATATGCACTATGCGTTTTCAGTAGACGGCACCAGTCTCGTTGAAGGTACACGGGAGTCTGTGCTATCGATGAATAAAAATGAAGAGAGTCGCATTGAGATACCGGTCTCGATGAATTTTCTCGAACTGGGTCAAAGTTTATACAGAATTTTAAGAGGCGAACAAGCTGCTCAATTCCGCCTGACCGGATCGGCGGCATTCGATTCTTCACTTGACTTCTTTCAGAATATACCGCTCAATTTTGACACATCGGGTGATCTGCCGGTGATGAGATAATATGCCTGTAATACGATGTTTAATTGTGTATCATAGCTGTATCTGTACAGGTGATTCGTTCTGATAGTGACAATCCGAGGAATTACACTTATTAGGCCAATTTTTTATCATAAGTA
>SLQE01000335.1 GCA_007131635.1 Bacteroidota bacterium
GCCTTTTTGGTTGATGTTCGGCTTTGGATTTCATAACGATAAATAAGTCTGATAAGTACTCTACTACTAAGATTGACTATTTAATTAGATAGAATATAGTGATAATTTGCGAAATATCAAGCGGGGAGGGAAAATTCTCCCACAGATAAAAAATCCCACAGATTTTTTATCTGTGGGAGAATAAATCTGTGGGAGCGAAATCTACACAAAATGTTCAATAGCGGGATAGATACAAAGGACCTCCCACAGAATTATTTTTTATCTGTGGGACCATATATCTGTGGGAGAATAACTAACAACAAACGTACGTCAGTACCCCGCTGCCTGTCCGTCCTTACGGGATTCGGATGCACCGTAGTAAACACCGTTTTTCTCATCGTACTTGATTGCCTGGTATCCACCGTAACCACCGAGATTCCACTGGATACTGTGTCCTTTCTCGATGAGTGACCTGATTTCTTCCCAATCGAAACCGGTCTCGAGGAAGACAACTCCTCCGTCGGTCATCCTTGTGCCTGTCGGTTCCGACGAACCCCCGTGTTGTATGCGCGGAGCGTCTCCGGCTTCCTGGAGGTTCATACCGAAATCAATTAAGTTAATCACGATCTGCGCATGTCCCTGTGGTTGCATCGCGCCGCCCATTACCCCGAAACTGATATAAGGTTTGCCCTCTTTTGTAATGAATCCGGGAATGATGGTATGGAAGGGACGTTTACCCGGTTCGTAGGTATTAAAGTATCCCTCCGCCAGATTGAACGCCTCGCCCCGGTTTTGTAGAACAAATCCGAGACCATACGGGGTCATTCCCGAGCCCATCCCGCGATAGTTACTTTGTATGAGAGAGACCATGTTGCCGTCCTTATCGGCAGTTGTGAGATAAATCGTGTTGTGCGGATCCGGATTGCCGTGGTCATATCGCCTGGCCGCGAGGTTTGGATCGATCAGAGCTCTTCGTTCTGTGGCATACTCTTTGGAAATAAGCCGGTCAACCGGTATATCGCTGAAATCCATATCTGCATAGAAGTATGCGCGGTCTTCAAAAGCCAGTTTTTTTGCCTCTACGAAATGGTGGATGTATTCTGCACTACCGAATCCCATCCCCGCCACATCATACCCTTCCATAATATTCAGTATTTGTAAACCGGCGATACCCTGACCGTTCGGCGGCAGCTGCCATACATCGTACCCGCGATAGTTTGTCGATACCGGGTCGACCCATTCGGAGGTATGAGTAGCCAGATCTTCGTAGGATAAAAATCCATCGTGCTCTTTCATGTACCGGTCAATTGTACGTGCGATTTCTCCTTTATAAAATGCGTCCCGTCCACCCTCTGCGATCTTTTCATACGTGTTTGCGAGATCGGGATTTTTAAAAATCTCACCTTTTGCCGGCATTGTTCCGTCTGGCATATATGTTTCTTTGAAGTTTGTATAACGGGAAAGTATGGGAGCGGAACGATTAAGATAATAAGCGATAAGCTCGGCGACGGGGTGTCCCTCACGAGCATACTGTATTGCAGGAGCGAGAATTTTGTCCATTTCAAGACGACCGAATTTCCCGTGGAGTTCAAACCATCCGTCGACCGTGCCCGGAACACTCACGGAAAGAGGTCCGCGCTGCGGGATCATTTCATAGCCATTATCGATGAAGAATTCCCGCGTAAGTGATTCCGGTGAACGACCGCTTGCATTTAAACCATAGAGTTGTTCCGTGTTTGCATCCCAGACAATGGCAAACAAGTCTCCGCCGATTCCGCAACCGGTCGGTTCGACGAGTCCGAGCATAGCATTTGCCGCAATCGCCGCATCAACTGCGGTGCCTCCTTGTTTGAGAATATCTAACGCTACCTGTGTGGCAAGCGGATGGCTCGTGGCTGCCATGCCATTCTGTGCGATTACCTCGCTTCGTGATGCAAAGTTTTTTCCCGTTATTCTGTCCTGGGAAAGTAAAGAGGCGGGGATGAGAAATAAACAGATTAAAAATGTGGGAGTTAATTTCATGGCGCACCTCGAAATTTTAGATTTGACGGTAGAATTATGCGAAGATGTTTAAAATAACAATAATCAAAACTCGGATAAAATCCAAAACTTAAAACCAAGACAAAATAAATTCCAAAACTCAATAATCAAATCTCAAATAAATTCCAAATCTCAATGAACGAATTTCCAAAGCCCGTGATTACAAATAAACGCAGAGGCCGCAAAGGTCGCAGAGAAATAAATTACCTGTGCGTCCTCTACGTTTTATAATAAATCTTGGCATCAAGACTGAAATTGGGATGGAATAAATATTCAAATCCCAATAACCAAATCACAAATCACATCCCGATGTACTTCATAACTCCATACACCAGGAAGGCGGGCCATAACAGTGCTTTGATAAAACCAAGCACGCCTACCCAGAACCCTGTAGCGTGGGATATGAAATAAATCGCAGCACCGATGAAACCCAAACCGTAGACTGCGCCTGCGGGACCGCTGTCTTGTACTTTATGTGACATAGCTTTTTGCCTTCCTCTTTTATCTTAAAATAAATAAAATCAGTTATCCGTAATTCTTGAATCTACAATGAATATAATGAAATTTCAAATAACAAAACCCAAATCACAAATAAATTTCAATGATCAAATTACCAAACTCCGTGTTTACAAATAAACGCAGAGGCCGCAAAGATCGCAGAGGAATAAATTACCTTTGCGTTCTCTGCGTTTTATAAAAAATCCTGGCATCAAGACTGAAATTGGGATGGAATAAATATCCAAATCCCAATAACCAAATCTCAAATAAATTCCAAATTCGAATAACCAAATCTAAAAACACCGACCATAGATTCGTTGGAATTTGGAGTTTGGATATTGGTCATTATTTGAGAATTGGAAATTCGAGATTGAGATTTTTAGATTGAAAGACGAAACCCAATAAGGGCGATACATCCAAATTTTGATTTACCGAATTTGTATTAACGTTATTTTTTCATATATTTTCTGAATTTAACTTCCAAATATTCCGGAGATTAACGTGAAGTATGCCGCGTATCTGATTCCGGTCGTACTAGTTATTTTTATTGTTGCGGGCGGTAACGTACCCGACGACGATGCCGCGCATTATGGGTTCTATTCGCTTCTTCCGGCGCTTATTACCCTGTTTTTAGTCTTTCTCACGCGCGAAGTGATTTCATCGCTATTCATCGGTATCGTAGCCGGCGGTATTATCAGCACAAACTACAATATACTCGATGGCTTCATTCTACCCTCGATAGGCAGCCACTCGTTCGCCGTGATTCTGTTTGTCTATCTATGGTGTCTTGGCGGTTTGATAGGATTGTGGACACGCACCGGAGGTGCCCAATACTTCGCAAGGTGGGCGGCACGGCGGATAGTAAAAGGACCCCGGACCGCGAAATTCTTTGCCTGGCTGATGGGTGTCGTGTTCCATCAGGGCGGAACGATTTCAACCGTTTTAACCGGAACGACTATTCGCGCAATTACCGATAGTCAAAGAGTCAGCCATGAAGAAGTCTCCTACATCGTTGATTCGACGGCATCTCCAATTGCCACGGTGATTCCGTTGAATGTCTGGCCGATTTATGTCGGCGGCTTGCTTGTCGGTACCATACCTATCTTTGCAACGGAACAACAGGTTGTCAGCTTCTTTTTCGGTGCTGTGGCTTTTAATTTCTACGGGATTTTTGCCGTTATCTTTACACTTCTGTTTGCTCTTGAAGTATTGCCGTGGGAGGGAAGAAAAATGCGGGCTGCCCGAAAACGATCGCGAGAAACCGGTGAACTCAACCGACCCGACGCGACACCGCTGGCTGCGGCTGAATTATCCGAGCTGAAGGTGCCCTCGTACTATAAAAGCAGTCTCGCCGATTTTTTTATTCCGCTCGGCATATTGATAGGTGTTGCCATGACCGGCATAATCCCCGCGCTCGTCGCGGGAGATATATCCCGGATCAGTGTACCTATTGCCGAAGCATTTGGGCTGTCGGTTCTGGGCGCGGTAATTACGTCGCTGATCAAAGGCATGAAACTGCAGTCGGTTATTAACGGATTTGTCGATGGTATCAAGGGAGTAACAATCGGAGCGATTATACTTGCGCTTGCCGTCTCATTGGGTGAGGTCTCGAGAACGCTCGGCACCGCTGCATATATAATCAATGTAACCGCACATCTCATTCACCCGGTTTTTTTACCGCTTTTATTTCTCATCATCAACATGGGTGTTGCTTTTTCGGTCGGCACCTCGTGGGGAACCTACGCCGTTGTTTTCCCTATCGCGATGCCCCTTGCATACGCAGTCAACCCGGATTCGTTTTTTCTGACCCTCTGTTTCGGAGCGGTTCTCGGCGGCGCGGTGTTTGGTGATCAGTGTTCTCCTATCTCGGATACCACAATCCTGAGTTCCCTCGCCACCGGTGCCGATCTCATGGATCATGTTTTGACGCAGTTACCCCTTGCGATAGCGGCAGCTTCCCTGGCAGGAATTTGTTATACGATATTAGTGTTTTTATTTGTGTAACGTTTTTAATTTGTGACTTTCCGATAAAATTATATATTAAATGCTACAGTTATGAATACCATAAAGTGAAAAATTGTGGGAGGTTCAGATGAGTATATGGTACCGTTTTTTATCTGTTTTTTTATTACTGCTTTTTGGTTTATCCGGAGCATCATTATCTTCTGATCAAAGTGCATTAAAGGTCGCGTTTCCTGAACTGTCGTTTGACCGACCGGTCGATTTGCAAAATCCCGGCGACGGAACCGACCGGATCTTTGTCGTGACTTTGATCGGCGCTATTTACGTGTTTCAAAATGATCCGGAGGTTGCCGAATCCGGCGTATTCCTGAATATACGTGAACAGGTACGATCAGGCGGTGAATTAGGATTGCTCGGACTTGCTTTTCACCCCGATTACAAAACGAACGGGTATTTCTTTGTAAATTACACGGCCGATAATCCTTTAAGAACAGTTGTTTCGCGTTTTAAAGTCAGTGTGGATAATCCAAACCGAGCAGATGCCGATAGCGAAGAGATAATTTTAGAATTCAATCAGCCCTTAACAAATCATAACGGCGGACAAATCGCCTTCGGACCCGATGGTTACCTATACATCGCGACAGGTGACGGTGGAGGAGGCGGCGATCCGGGAAATAACGCACAGGACAGGACCAATCTTCTCGGTGCAATTCTTCGAATCGATGTGGACAATAAATCGGAGGACCGGAATTATGCTATTCCCGATGATAATCCTTTTGCCGGAAATAACGAAGGATTCCGCGAAGAAATATTCGCGTATGGTTTGCGTAATCCATGGCGGATGAGTTTCGATTTTGAAACCGGTTGGCTCTGGTGCGGCGATGTCGGGCAAAGCGGATGGGAGATAATTCATATAATTGAAAACGGCGGGAACTACGGCTGGAATATCATCGAAGGTTCCCATTGTTATCCGATCGGCAGCGAATGCGATAAAACCGGTCTGGAAATGCCTGTTTTCGAATACGAGTGGGGTGTCGATGGTCGTTCAATCACCGGCGGTTATGTGTATCGCGGGTCGGCATTTCCGGAATTGTACGGCAAATATGTATATGGTGATTACATGTTCGGGACCATCTGGGCGCTCGATTATGACGGCGTGAACGAACCGACAAACTATAAACTGATCGATACCGATTTGCGAATTTCATCTTTCGGCATCGATGAACAGGGCGAGTTATACATACTTGATCACACATCTGCCGGCAGGATCTATACTTTTGATTCTCTTTTATCCGTAGAGCAGATGGAATCGATTCCATCCGAATTCAGATTACATCAGAATTATCCGAACCCCTTCAATCAGGGAACACGTATTTCATTTTCCATACCGACTCAGGAACATGTGACCATCGAGATCTTCAACCTGATCGGACAAAAGGTTGCAACTGTAACCGACCGGCAGTACGAAGGGGGTGCATATTTCATTCCGTGGAATCCGGCCATACTGAGCAGCGGTGTTTATTTTTACAAAATGAGAGCAGGGGACTTTGTAGACGTAAAACGAATGATACTATTGCAATAGAGTATACATCATCAATCTATAATAATGAACGGGTGATTTATGAAAAAACAACAGATAAGTTTTGATTATACGCATATGCTGGCTGAGACGATCGGGAGTCAACATGGCCTGACATTTGAAGAAATACAAAAGTATCAGAGACACGCAGATGACTTCCATAAAACATTGAAGTCGGACCGCGAAACCGAACGCATTGGTTTTTATAATTTACCTTTCCATAAGAAAACCGCACGGAAGGTTGTCGGATTTGCAAAAGATAACTATCGGAAATTCGATAATTTTGTGGTGCTCGGAATCGGCGGTTCGGCGCTCGGTAACATCGCTCTCCTGTCATCACTGAAACATCCCTATTATAACTTGTTGAGTTCAAAAGAGCGAAGCGGTTATCCCCGCATTTTTGTCCTGGATAATATCGACCCGGAACTGGTTGTACAGTTTCTCGATACGATCAATCCGCGAAAAACGCTGTTTAACGTTATTTCAAAATCAGGCTCGACCGCAGAAACTGCAGCACAGTTTCTCATTATTACCGACATCTTACGAAAGTATCTCGGGAAAAAGTTTATCAGGAACCTCGTTATTACAACCGATCCCGAGCAGGGTAACTTGCGGGCGATTGCCGAGGAGTACGGCATACATTCGTTCGATATTCCCCCCAATGTCGGAGGCAGATTTTCCGTATTGACAAGCGTAGGATTATTGACTGCCGCGTTTGCCGATATCAACATCAATCAGCTTCTCAAAGGTGCTGCCGATATGCTGAAACGCTGTGAAACGCCGGA
>SLQE01000343.1 GCA_007131635.1 Bacteroidota bacterium
GGTTTAACTGGGGTGCATCGGTAAGTCGAACCCCATGGCTATCAGGATTCACGTATCTGGAGCAAACCGACCAGGGGACAGTCATCAACAGACGATTGGATAGAATGTATATCAACCGTGCCCAACTGCTTGGACATCATCCCTTTAACAGAAGCCGGCGGTTGGAACTTCGGGGCGGATTTACCAATATTGGATTTCGCTTTGAAGAAGAGCGTTTCTTTACCGATCAATTCGGACAACCACAGGGTTCCGGGACACAGGTCGTCGATAGTCCCGACCCGCTCAATTTATTTGAGACATCACTGGCGTACGTCGGCGATACGTCGTTTTTTGGATTCACTTCGCCCGTGCGTGGTGAGCGCTTTCGATTAGAAGCATCAAGCAACCTCGGATCAATTCAATTTTATCAGTTGCTTGCAGATTACAGACGGTATTTTCAGGTATGGCGCAATCTCACGTTCGCAGTGAGGGGGATGCATGTCGGGAGATACGGACCCGATTCTGAAGATCGGATACTTACGCCGATATTTCTGGGACAGCCCCAGTTTATACGGGGATATAATATCTTTTCGCTGCAAGCGGGCGAGTTTAACCAGCTCGGGCATTTGTTGCTGGGAAGCAGGATCGCCGTCACAAATATTGAAGCGAGGATTCCGCTCCTTGGATTCGACCGTCTCGGATTAATTAATTTCCCGTTTGTGCCGACAGAGTTGTCATTTTTCTTTGACGGCGGACTGGCCTGGGATAGCGACCGGTCGCCTGCATTCCGGCTACAAGGGCAATCTCCGGAACAAATACCAGTGTTCAGTGCAGGTGTAAGTACACGGTTCAATCTTTTGGGTGCATTTATTGTCGAAGCATTTTACGTTCATCCGTTCCAGCGCCCGGATCGCGGTGCGCACTTTGGATTCCAAATTTCACCGGGATGGTAATGCACACGTTCTTCGGGGCAGAACCATAGTGGCTTATGATATCGGATGTCGTGGTATAGTCCGGAATGTCTTTCATTTGACAGGATGGGAAAGATGTCAGGTGAGCGACTGTTCGTCGTTGAATATGTACGTAAATTGATTTAGAAAAATTATTTAACAAAAAACAATGTTTAATGAAAAGGATTTCTATAAATATAAAAGGGAGTCTTAGAATGCTTCAGAGAAACGATCATATTATTGAAATTAGCAGAGATGATTACCTGGGTAACAAAATTAATCTTGCGGATTATCGGGGTAAAAAAGTTCTGTTAAGTTTCTTTCGATGGGCATCATGTCCGTTTTGTAATTTGAGAATCCGGCAGCTTATAGTGCAATATCCGGAATTTGTAAAAAACAAAATTGAGATAATAGCATTATTCGCTGCTACGGGTGGGGAAATATCGAAATATGCCGGAAAGCAGAATGCACCATTTCCAATAATACCGGATACTGAGTTAGACTTGTACGCCAAATACGGTATCAAAGAATCTTTCTCGGGTATGGTGAAGGTACTATTGAAGCCGGTGGAATTGTTTAAGGTAATGAAAAGTGGTTTTTTCAATGTAAAAACTATTCACAAAAAAGCGATACTACCCATGGATTTTCTCATTTGTGAAGATCAGCTTATTTACCGTGCTTATTATGGTAAGGATTATGGCGATCATATCCCGATTGCAGAAGTACTTGCCTGGAAGAATGAACGTATGTAGTGTATCAAAACAATGAATACATGAAAAATAGTGTTACCTATACGGCCGAATTTAATTTTTCACTATTGTATATTAAAATGGAAAGGTCAGGAAAGTGAACAAGATGAAATTATATCTCTTGATAATTGTCGGTTCTGTGGCGCTGGTATCCCCGCTTTTTGCACAGCATCCAGCCCCGTACAATCCGGAGACCGGCCGGTTCGAAAATCCGTATTGCGACGAAGATGAGAAACCGGGCATTTCAGACATGATACGCTGGAAATTCTCATATCATCTACTGCAGAAACCGTTTATCACCGACGATTATCGGTATGAGGTAATTCCTCCGGAATATGTAAATCCACCTGAACGGTTTCATGGCAGCATGATGACATGGGTCGGACACTCGACATTTCTTATACAGGTTGACGGAGTTAATATTCTCACGGATCCTGTGTGGAGCGAACGGGTAGGATTTTTCGGAGGAAAAATCGGACATCAACGATATACTCCTCCCGGTATCCCATGGGAAAAGCTTCCCCCGATCGATGTCGTTGTCATTTCACACTCACATTTCGACCATCTCGATAAAGCAACCGTAACCCGGTTGAATGACGATTTTAAACCTGTCTTTCTTATACCGATGGGGGTCAAGGAAATAGTAGAAGAATGGGGTGTCGGCAGTGTGCATGAATTTCACTGGTGGGAATCGTACCGGTTCGGCAGTGTGGAATTCATTGCGACACCGGCACAGCATCAATCGCAGCGATCGCTCACCGATAAGAACACGACGCTCTGGTCCGGGTGGGGTATCCTCGCATCGGATGTAACGTTTTATTTCGCCGGTGATACGGGGTACTTCGAGGGATTTACGAAGATCCGTAACCGACTCGGTCCGATCGATGTTGCGATGCTATCTATCGGTGCGTATGAACCCCGGTGGTATAACGGCGCTTATCATCTTGATCCCGATGAAGCGCTCACGGTATTTGAAGACCTGAACGCACGATATTTCGCTGCTATGCACTGGGGAACGTTCGATCAGGCGGAGGAATTGCTCGGCGACCCTCCGAAAGCATTACGCTCTCATGCGGCTCGCCGGAACATTGACCCGGAAACCATCTGGATATTTGCGTTCGGTGAAAGCAGAGCAGTCCCGCCTCGTCTGAAAGATAACCGGATAATTTATACGCTGGATATGCTGAACACATTTAAACCAACATTGGGGATTCAATAACAAATGCAAAACGGATATAAAAATATAGAAGACTATGGGATTATCGGTAACCTCGACACGTGTGCGCTTGTAAGTAACGACGGTTCGATCGATTGGCTGCCTGTACCGCATCTTGAATCACCAAGCATATTTTCCTCGATACTCGACTCGAGGGAGGGAGGCAGTTTCTCCATTCAGCCGTCCGGGCACTTCACGTCGAAGCAACGCTATATCGAACATACCAATGTGTTGCAGACACATTTTACAACGTCAGAGGGAACATTGGACGTAACAGATTTTATGCTTCCACAATACGAGGAAGGCGGGAATAATGGGAAACGATGGGCATTATTCCGAAAGATAAACTGTGAAGAGGGAATGGTTGATGTGAACATTGATTTCAAACCCCGCTTCAACTATGCCGGTATAATTCCACTGCTCGTCGATCATGCCATCGGACTGAAAAGCACCGATGGTGAATTTCATGTATATCTTCAAACCGATATAGAATTTGAACTTGAACAAGGCGGTGCGCAGACACGACGAACTTTTAAAAAAGGAGACGAATACTGGCTCATTCTAATGTGGGGAGATGATTCGTATGTCCCCTTCAGTGAATGTGAAAATATGTTGGCGGCTACAATTCGTTACTGGCGGAAACAAGCACACGTCTGCGAGACCGATCCCTGTTTGTTTGAAGGTCCGTGGCACGAACTGGTGATACGTTCTGGTCTTACATTAAAGCTTCTAACGCATCCGTCAACCGGAGCAATTGCTGCTGCACCGACCACTTCGCTTCCCGAGGAGATCGGCGGTGTGCGTAACTGGGATTACCGCTTTGCGTGGATTCGGGATGCATCGTTTACTATTCAGGCATTGTACAATATCGGATATCGACAGCCTGCGCTCGACTATTTCCATTGGATACACAATATTTGCAGCGCAATGGAAAATCCCGAAACGTTGCGGATCCTGTATACTCTTCACGGTGAATATATTGACGGAGAAGAAGTGATCGGGCACTTATCCGGTTATAAAAACTCAAAACCGGTTCGAATAGGGAATGCCGCTGCAATACAAAAGCAGCACGATATTTACGGTGAACTCATATCTGCATATTACGATACAGTCCGTTATGAACGCGATCTTATCGGGACAGACTGGAGAATGATTCGTCTTATTGCCGATCAT
Organism: Bacteroidota bacterium; assembly: GCA_007131635.1. GTDB lineage: Bacteria > Bacteroidota > Ignavibacteria > T3Sed10-11 > T3Sed10-11 > T3Sed10-11. The sequence goes on from SLQE01000343.1 coordinate 4,068, forward strand.
GTCTGTCAAATTTGGAATACACCCGATTCAGGGATTTGGGAAGTCCGTTCGGAACCGAAGCATTTTACCTATTCAAAGCTGATGTGCTGGGTCGCGCTTGACCGGAGTATCCGTCTGGCTGAGCACTATGGTTTTACCTGTCCACTGGAGACATGGAAATCGGTTCGTGATGATATACGGGATGCTATTCTTATGCAGGGATTCAACCCCCGGATGAATAGTTTTGTCCAGGCATTCGGTGAAGAATATCTCGATGCCACGAGCTTACTGATTCCCGTGCTGGGATTTCTGCCGTTTGACGATCCGCGGGTACAGGGGACACTTGATGCAACCATACAATATCTATCGAATGACGGATTTGTTTTCCGGTATAACGGACCCGACGGTGTGACTGGTGGAGAAGGGGCGTTTGTATTGTGTACGTTCTGGCTTGTCGATGCCCTTGCGCTTTCCGGCAGGATCGATGAAGCGGAGGAGATGTTTAAACGGGTCCTGTCGTATGCCAGTCCATTGGGATTAATTGCAGAGGAGATTGATCCGATAACCGGAAACCATTTAGGCAACTATCCGCAGGGTTTCAGTCATATCGGGTTGATAAACAGCGCATTGTACATTGGGAAAGCCAAGGGCAGGGAACAGGTCGGTCCCGAACCTATTGGAGTTACAGATGAAAATGAAATTGAGAAATAAGTGAAGTTTAGTTGGAAATATTGTGTTGGTCGGAAACGATTTCAAGAACACTGATGACACTGATCATACTGATTAACACAGATGAATGTCTCTCTGAACCGGTAGGGGAAGCAAATCGTTCTATAGCAGTTGCTTTTATTTATTTTAGCTCTTATCATTCCACATATGAACTAATGTATAGAAGGGAAATCCAATGAAATTGTTTTATATTCTGTTTCTCGTGTTTGCAATTGTAGGGCATGCTACGCTAACTCAAGCAGGTGAGAACAATAAACTCGCCGTCGTCTGGACGAGCGGCGATCCCGATGTGGCTCACCGGATGGTTTTGATGTACACACATGCCGCCAAGACAGCCGGCTGGTTCGATGAGGTTGTGCTTATTATATGGGGACCCTCGCAGCGCTTGTACGCGGGTGATATGGATATACAAAGTAAAGTACTTGAAATGAAAGAGGATGGAGATCTTGTTGAAGCATGCGTAGTCTGCTCCGACTCATACGGGATTACCGAATACCTTCGCGAAACGGGACTTACCGTCAAACCGATGGGAAGGCCGCTTTCCGAAATGATAAAAGGCGATTGGAACGTGGTGACGTTTTGATATAATCGTAACCCCGCACGCCGGGTGCATGCTTCACACGCGTGAAATGAGAGATCAATATCAACTCAGAGGTTGTCTCTATCTATTTATTCATTCACGTAATGATTTTTCCGGTTCCACCTTTCGTTTAACTGTCGGTGCTACTTCATTCCCGAGCAGCTCAATAGCATGCAGCACTTTTTTATGCGGAAGAGTCCCCACAGTTAGTTGTATGAGAAAGCGGTCATGACCGAATATCTCATGTTGGAATTGGATTTTTTCTACTACCTGCTGCGGGCTGCCGATAAAATCCGCGCCTCGAAGTGAACGGGACATTTCAAATTGTTCCCGCGACATAGGTGGCCAGCCACGCTCCCGGCCGATTTTATCCATTACCATTTTGAAAGCAGGGAATGCGGTATTGGCCGCATCCTGCGATGTATCGGCAATGAATCCGTGCGAGTTGATGCTTAGTCGTGGTGTTTCGTGATCGGCTTCGGATGCCGATTGCCGGAATAGATCGACAACGGGTTTAAACCGTTCCGGCATACCGCCAATGATGGCAAGTGCCATCGGCAAGCCAAGTGCACCGGTACGCGCTGCAGATGCTGAAGTACCGCCGACTGCAACCCATACAGGCAGCAATTCCTGTACAGGTCTGGGATAGACACCAAGATTATCCAGGGGCGCACGCTGTTTCCCCGACCACGTGATAAATTCAGATTCACGCAGTTTTAGAAGCAGGTCGAGCTTTTCAGAAAAGAGTTCATCATAGTCTTTCAGGTCATATCCGAAAAGCGGAAAAGACTCAATAAACGAGCCCCTGCCGACCATGATCTCGGCACGACCTTGTGAGATCAAATCCAATGTTGCGAACTGCTGGAAGACGCGCACGGGATCGTCGGAGCTTAATACGTTTACCGCACTGGTGAGACGGATATGTTTTGTACGTGAAGCAGCGGCAGCTAAGACGACTGCAGGCGAGGACACGGTGTAATCGGGACGGTGATGTTCACCGACACCGAAGACATCCAGACCCGCCTGATCCGCAAGCTCTATTTCTTCAATAAGCCGTCGTAAACGCTCGGATGTACTGATACGCTGACCGGTATCGGAATCGATACTCCGGTCTCCAAAACTATAAACACCAATTTCCATTGCTTATCTTCGTTTAAGGTATTTTGATATATACAGTTGTTATGAGTAGCTGGTCTCTTGGAAATCGCTGTCTGTCTGTTTAATGTTTCTTACTATTTTTAATCCGGTGAGAAAATTATTATCTTTTGATTTTCCAATATATCGAATTATACAAATGAGGAAGAGTTATGGCGTGGATAAAAACAATCGACGAATCCGACGCAACCGGACGAATCAAGGAGCTGTACGACGAACTCATACAAAAGCGCGGTAAGGTTTCAAACATAATGAAAATACAGAGTTTGAATCCTGAAGCAATGAAGCAGCATCTGGATTTGTATATGACACTATTATTCGGCA
>SLQE01000467.1 GCA_007131635.1 Bacteroidota bacterium
CCGCAGACAACTGCGATTGCCGAAAACCGAAGGTATTACTGCTTGAGGAATTTCTTAAAAAAAATGATATCGATATGGCGAAATCCTTTGTAGTCGGTGACCGCGTGACTGATGTTCAGCTTGCGATGAATATCGGATGCCGATCGATACTCCTCAAGACGAATTCGATAAACGCGCAACCGGATCGTGATACCACACCGGATTATATCACTCCTGATTTCAATGATGCGTGTGATTTTATTATCCGTACGAACCGGAGCGCGGAAGTTACAAGGAAAACAAACGAGACAGATATCTCTGTGTCTGTATCCCTCGATGGAACCGGTTCTTATACAATACATACGGGTATTGGTTTTTTCGACCATATGCTAACGCAGATTGCGAAACATTCGCTGATCGATGTGAAACTGACGGTACAAGGTGATCTTCATGTCGATGAGCACCATACCGTCGAAGATACCGGACTCGCTTTAGGGGAAGTTATCCGGAAAGCACTGGGTGATAAGAAGGGAATAGAACGGTATGGATTTGTCCTTCCGATGGATGAATCGCAGGCAACCGTTGCAATTGATCTCGGAGGCAGACCTTATTTCAGATTTGAGGGCACGTTTGAGCGGGAGAAAGTCGGTGAACTGCCTACCGAACTGGTTGAGGATTTCTTCCGTGCTTTTGCCGACGGTTTGCGGGCGAATCTACATATCTCGTTCGATGGAAGAAATGACCATCACAAAATTGAAGCGATTTTTAAGGCAATTGCGCGCACGCTGAAACAGGCGGTTGCGATCGATAAAAGAGCAGCATCGTCAATTCCCTCGACGAAAGGTATTTTATGATTGCCGTTATCGATTATGATGCGGGAAATATTACCTCGGTGTGTAATGCGCTACACAAAATCGGCGCTGAACATTTCGTGTCGAATGACCGGAAAGAACTTGCCCGGGCAGAAAAAATTATAATGCCCGGGGTCGGGGAAGCTCATAGTGCAATGATATCATTAAAAAACCTCGGACTGACAGGTTGGCTGACGGATGTTGAAGTCCCTTTTCTCGGAATCTGTCTGGGTATGCAGGTCTTATTCGATCATTCCGATGAACGTGATACACGATGTCTCGGAATTGTTGAAGGGACGATAAGAAAATTCGATACTCCGGATGCAACGGGGCAATTGAAAATTCCACATATGGGATGGAATACCATTACCGTAGACAGAGAGCATACTCTGTTTCAGGGCATCCCGTCGGGCTCATTCTTTTATTTTGTTCATTCATACTATGCACCGGTCGTCCGGGAAACCGTGTCGTATACGGAATATGGCGCAAAATTCAGCTCGGCGATTTCAAAAAATAATTTTTACGGCGTTCAGTTCCATCCGGAAAAATCCGGGGAGCAGGGTCTGAAAATATTAAAAAATTTTATTGAATTATGTTAATCATACCGGCAATAGACATCTACGAAGGTAAGGCAGTACGTTTAAAACAGGGCGATTTCAATCGGAAAACGATCTATGATAATGAACCCTGGAGCGTGGCGAAAAAATTTTCCGAATCCGGATGTTCGCTGATTCACGTTGTTGATCTTGAAGGAGCGAAACACGGGACGTTCAGGAATTATGATGTGATCAGAAAAATCGTATCTGAAGATACGATACATATACAGGCCGGCGGCGGGGTACGCACGGAGGATGACGTCTCCCGGTTATTCGATGCCGGTGTGGAACGGGTTGTTGTAGGAAGCGTTGCCGTAAAGGAACCGGAAAAAATCAGCCGATGGATCGAACTTTTCGGATATAACAGAATCGTTATCGCAATTGATGTCATAGAAGGCAACGTTGCACACAGTGGCTGGATGGAATCAAAGAAAATCGACCCGATAAAAATAATGCGGCAACTGGGGAGAATGGGTGCGAGTATTTTTCTCTGCACCGACATCAGTAAAGATGGAATGCTCGAAGGACCCAACGTGCCGTTATATAAAAAGCTTTGTAAACACTTTCCGGATTATGAGATAATTGCTTCAGGCGGTGTCTCGTCGGAGGAAGATCTGTCGGAATTGAGAACCACGGGTGTCTCCGGAGTGGTCGTCGGAAAAGCACTCTATGAAGGAAAAATAAAACTGTAAAGTATGCTCACGAAACGTATTATACCATGCCTCGACGTAAAAGACGGCAGAACCGTCAAGGGAACACAATTCGTCAACTTACGTGATGCGGGTGATTCTGTTGAACTGGCATCCCGGTATTCCGACGAGGGTGCGGATGAGCTGGTATTACTCGATATCAGCGCATCGCAGGAGGGGCGAAAGACGTTTCATAAGGTGGTGGAAGATGTGGCAAAAGCGATACAGATCCCGTTTACGGTCGGAGGAGGTGTAAGCACTGTCGAGGATGTTATGCGGGTCCTTGATGCGGGTGCCGATAAGGTATCTCTCAACACCGCAATTGTTACTAATCCGTATCTATTGGATGCCGCAGCCGCAAAGGTGGGATCCCAGTCGATTGTCGCTGCGATCGATGCAAAACGTCACGAAGATTCATGGCTTGTTTATGTAAAGGGCGGGACGGTACCAACGCATCTCGACGCAATCTGGTGGGCGAAAGAGGCAGTAGATCGCGGAGCCGGTGAACTGCTTGTAACATCGATGGATCGCGACGGCACAAAGGAAGGATATGATATCGAATTATTAAATACTATATCAAGAACAGTTACAGTCCCGGTCATTGCATCGGGAGGTGCCGGTGAGTTGGTTCATTTGAAAGATGCCATTGTAGACGGAAAAGCAGATGCCGTCCTCGCGGCAAGTATTTTCCATTTCAAAGAGATCACGCTTGCCGATATTAAACAATACTTGTCTGAAAACGGTGTTCCGGTACGCTTATGATCAATACTGTCAACTTCGATAAATTGCAGGGACTTGTTCCCGCAATAATCCAGGACGCAAAAACACAACAGGTTCTAATGCTCGGATTTATGGACCGTGAGGCATTGGAAAAAACAATTCGGGATAAAAAGATTACCTTCCGTAGCCGGACCCGGCAAACTCTATGGCAAAAAGGGGAAACATCCGGCAATTATCTCGAACTGGTTTCAATACAAACCGATTGTGATAACGATACCTTGCTGGTTAAAGTCCGGCCCACCGGTCCGGTCTGCCATACGGGCATGCATACATGTTTTCAGGAAGAGAAAATCAAACCCGATACGGACATACTTTCACAACTCGAGTCGGTCATACTTCAACGGAAAGCTTCAATGCCCGAAAAATCCTACACCGCATCTTTGCTGAAATCCGGATTAGGTACCATTACTCAGAAAGTGGGAGAGGAAGCGGTGGAAGCTATAGTCGCGGCTCTGGCACAAACTCCCGAACGATTACGCGAAGAATCGGCGGATTTATTGTATCACCTGCTCGTTCTGCTCGCCGCGAAAAATATCGCACTGGATGAGGTACTGTCGGAGCTGAAAAAGAGAATGTGAAGACGTTTCAAGTCTTGATTTTCGTTTCATTCATCTCTATATTAACTATTTACTGGTACAAATGATAGCGATCCCTTCGAACTATCCGATTGAATTCAATGAATCCAAATATAATGATCAGGGAAGTATGCCTTTAAACGGAGCAGTTACATACGAGAAATATACACTGGATAACGGGCTCGATGTTATTTTACATATCGATCGCACGGTTCCGGTGGTTTCAGTTAATCTCTGGTATCACGTCGGTTCTGCGCGTGAGGTGCGGGGTAAATCGGGATTTGCACATCTTTTTGAACATATGATGTTTCAGGGTTCCCAGAACGCCGCCGCCGGACTTCACTTTAAACTCATAGAAGATGCCGGGGGTACGTTGAACGGATCGACAACAACCGATCGGACGAATTACTGGGCGACTGTTCCGAAAAATTATCTCGAATTACTCCTGTGGCTTGAATCCGACAGAATGGGATGGCTGCTTCCGGCGATGACCGAAAAGAAATTGCATACACAGATTGACGTCGTAAAAAATGAACGCCGTCAAAATTACGATAACCGTCCGTACGGACTTGCTTTCGAAATTTTATCGGAACATCTTTATCCCGAGGACCACCCCTATAGCTGGACAACCATCGGAAGTATGGAGGATATAGGCAATGCTTCTCTCGGGGATGTTACCGCATTTTTCAAACAGTATTACGGACCGAACAATGCAAGTCTCTGCATAGGCGGTGATATTGATATTGAAAAAACAAAGTCGCTCGTCTCACAATACTTCGGCAGTATTCCATCCGGACCTCCGGTTGCGAAAATGAAACCGCGAATACCCGATATACGGGATGCGATATATCTTACTCACGAAGATAATGTGCAGCTTCCCAGATTATACATGGCGTGGCACACGACGCACGTCTACGGACATGACGATGCAGAGATGGATCTGGTTATCGATGCCCTTTCGCACGGTAAAAACTCACGCCTATACCGTTCACTTGTGTATGAAAAACAAATCGCGCAGGATGTGTCGTTTATGCACATATCGCGTGAAATCGGAAGCATAGCGATTGTCGTTGCCACGGCACGTCCCGATATTTCACTCCATCAGATAAAACAAACAATCGATGAAGATATCGATGCCTTCGTGAGCGACGGATTGACCGATAGAGAATTTGATCGGGTACGAAATGCGCAAAAATCATCTTTTACGTATTCACTCCAACGGGTCGGCGGTTTCTTCGGAGTTACCGACCGGCTGAACGAATATAATATCTTTCTCGGAGATCCCGGTTTTATTAACAACGATTTAACCAGATATCTCGATACAACGAAAGAGAATATCCGATCAGCGGCCGGGCGGTACCTGGAACCCAATAAAAGAGTAGTTTTAAATATTGTCCCGAAAGGGAAGACAGAGCTTGCTTTTAAATAACATCTGTACCGAATATTTCTTTGAATAAGAGGATGTATGCACACAAATATTGATCGGACAAAAATTCCCGAGGCAGGCACGATACCCGGGTTTTCCTTGCTCGATGAAACGAAATTAAGCAGAATAAAACTGTCCAACGGCATCGATCTCCGGACATATCGCTATAAAAAATTACCGGTAGTACAGCTCTATCTTGTCATACGTACCGGTGCATATTCGGATCCGGTTCAGAAAGCGGGTATGACGAATCTTCTATCGGAAATGCTCGATGAGGGAACAAAGAACCGCAGTGCATTAAAAATTGCAGATGACTTTGACTTCCTCGGAACACATTTCAACACCTGGGCATCGATGGATGGATGCGGCCTTTCGATGCTGTCTCTGAGAGAACATCTCGATACCTCGCTCGAAGTTGTATCCGATGTGATACAAAATCCGGATTTCCCCGAAAACGAATTGACGAGGATACGTCAGAATGTCCTCACGAAGATCCTTCAGGAAGCGGATCAACCGAATGTGCTTGCGACAAAAGCTTTCGTAAAAAAAATATATGGAGAAGATCATCCTTACGGATATCCCTTGTTGGGTACGACAGATACGGTTACGTCGATAGAAAGAGGGGAGCTTTCTGACAAGTATTCGCGGAGTTTTATGCCGAACAATGCATCGATCATAATCGTCGGGGATATTGACGCAAAAGAAATTGCGAATAAGCTCGAAACAGCTCTGTCAGGGTGGGAGAAAGGGAATGCTCTCTCTGCCGATGTACAGGAGATACCCGACCCCGGGGGGAGCGAAATTTTCCTTTTACACCGGCCGGACGCTGTTCAGTCGCAGATACGGATCGGTCATCGGGGTCTGGAGCGAAAACATAAAGATTATTTTCCGGTTCGTGTTATGAATCAGGTTCTCGGGGGACAATTCACAAGCCGTATCAATCTGAATCTGCGCGAAGACAAAGGATATACCTACGGAGCATCATCGCTCTGGGATATGCGAAAATTTGGCGGTCACTTCCTGGCAGCGGGCGGTTTCCAGGGAGAATACACTGATAAATCGGTTTATGAGATTATAAAAGAATTTCGTGAGATAAGAGATAAAGGCGTTACACATGCAGAACTGGAATCGGCGAAAGAAGGATTGATCAGGTCGTTACCGCGCCAGTTTGAGACGCCGTCACAAATTGCTACACAACTCGCGAATGTTGCGCTTTATGATTTACCGGGTAATTATTACGATACCTTTGTTGAAAATGTACAACGTGTTTCATTGGAAGATGTCGACCGGGCTGCCGCTATGTATATCCGGCCGGAAAACGTTACAGTTGTCGTCGTCGGTGATGCCGATTCGATAAAAACTCCTCTGGAATATCTTGGTATCGGTAAAGTAATCCTTACGGACGCTCAAGGATAAATACACCAATGGCGAAGACAGTCACCCAATATATTTGTCAGGAATGCGGTTATACCGTGCCACGCTGGACGGGCAAGTGCCCCGGATGCGGGGAATGGAACACACTCACCGAGGAAATTATCTCCCGCGGCGAGCGAAAGAAGGGAACAACTAGAACAGTCGATGAAAACACAATTACTCCCCTAAGCACGGTCGATCTTCAACATGAGCAAAGAATTCAAAGCGGTCTGCCCGAATTCGATCGGGTTGTCGGCGGGGGACTAGTTCCCGGAGCCGTAATCATTCTCGGAGGTGATCCCGGGATCGGGAAATCGACGCTCATGTTGCAGATTGCCGATAAATTACATCAAAAGTCTGTTTTGTACGTAGCCGGCGAAGAGTCTCCGAAACAGATAAAATTGAGATCGGATAGGCTATCTTTGGTTCATCCGGAGCGTATATTCATCTATTCCGAAACGGATCTCTTTCTTGTCCAGAG
>SLQE01000040.1 GCA_007131635.1 Bacteroidota bacterium
GATTTTATCAGGATAGAATCCCTAACCCGTGAAGGCGTTACATATCTGGAGGACGATGGAACCATAACCGCAGTGTTTGAACCGCCACACACAGTCACACCCGAGGAAGCCGATGCATTGCTCAGAAAATGTACCGACCTTGCAGATCGAAGCACCTGGATTACGTTTAACGGGAGTTCGCCGCACCGGAATGCGGATGCAATGTATCACGATATAATGGGAGCAATTAAAAATACATCTGTCCGTACCGTCCTGGATACGTACGGCGAACCGCTTCGGCTTGCTATCGGCATGCAACCGTTTTTATTCAAACCAAACAAACAGGAGTTTGAAAAGACCTTCAATATAAAACTTGATTCGGAAAAAATGTATCGCCGAGCGCTCGATGACTGCATTGATCGGGGTATCGGATGTACGATCATGACGGACGGGAGTAGTCCGGCATATGTCGGTACTCCGGATGGGCATTGGGTGGTTTATCCTCCGAAGATCCAATCTGTAAATCCCACGGGGTCGGGTGACGCACTGATCGCGGGTATTTTATATGCTTATGAACAGGAGATGCATTTTGAAGATACGATCATCTTCGGTATGGCGGCAGGTGCCGCAAATGCACAGACCTGGAGTGTGGCGAATTCCACGCTTGATGAATTAATGAGACTAAAAGATCGGGTAAAGATAAAAAAAATAACATGATACATCAATATATGGTAAACGCACTCCGGGGTATACCGTCGGATAGACAACCCTTTATACCGGCTATCTACGAACATAAAGCATGGTTTATCGATGCCACACCGTCGGATGTATGCAGAAATGCAGACCTGTTCCTTAAAGCATTAATAAAAGAGTATGAAACGATTTCTCCGGACGCATTGACGATAGGTCTCGACGTCTATAATCCCGAAGCCGAAGCGCTTGGTTGTAAAGTAACCTATTATGAAAAAGGTGAACTTACAATACCTTCTGTATTGTCGACAGGTCACCTGCCGTATCCGGGTGCAGACCAATTCCTGAATATGCCTGTGCCCAACCCGTCTCAGGCATCGCGTTTGTCACTGAATATTCAGGTGGCAGGGAGCATTGTAAAAGAAATAGGCGATGAGGTCCCGATACGCGGTGCTGTCTCCGGTCCGTTTTCACTTGCGATAACATTGTTCGGTGCGGAAGCGATGTTTATTCTTGCGATGAGCGAACCGGATGAAATGAGAAAAGTCCTTCAGAAATGTAACGATGTGATCAAAGAGTACGGTAAGGCCTTCATCGACTCGGGATGTGATGTGATAATATTCGATTCGCAGGCATCACCGGCTTTGATCTCGCCGGCGATGTACCGGTCTATTGTCTTCCCGTTCCATAATCAACTCATCGTGTATTTTCAGGAAATCGGATGTAACCATGTACCTCTCATCATCGGCGGCGATACACTGACGATCATAGACGATTATCTCGCTACGGGTGCTAATAATATTCTATGTGACGCTACATCCGATTATACAAAATTTCACGAGAAGTGTTGTGAGGCCCGTCGTGCCTACAGACGGAATATTGCAACGACGGATTTCACTACATCACAACCCGATACGTATTATGATCTTGCAACCGAATATCTCAAAGAGGCGAGAGGTTACCCGGGATTCATTCTCGGCACGGGAGTCGTACCGTATGGAACACCCACTGCAAACATACTCGCAGTCAAACAAGCCATAACTGATTTCGTCACATCGGGAAAATAACAAAATCACATATCTGATGCCCGCGTCTGAATCCAGCCGGGTGCCTCTGTGTCACGTAGATAGTGCTCGAAAAATTCGAAAATTCTCCGATTGTAATCAATTCTGTTCTTTCGCTTCCTTAAATTATGCGGTGCATCCGTATAATGGAGGAAGAACATTTCTTTCCCGAGACGGCGCATTGCAAGATACAATTCGATAGACTGATACCATGGCACGGCACCGTCATTATCGCCGTGCATAATAAGGAGTGGCGTCTGTATCCTGTCGGCAAAAAACACAGGTGAATTCTCTATGTATAAATCCGGCCGTTCCCATAAAGAAAATCCTATACGGCTCTGTCCAATTTCATACTGATACGTTCGGGGATTTCCCGTTCCCCACCGGATGCCGCCGTACGCGGAGATCATATTCGAGACCGGAGTGCCGGCAACAGCAGCTGAAAATAGATTTGTCTGGGTGATTGCGTATGCCGTTTGATATCCGCCCCAGGAGTGTCCCTGCAGACCGATTCTGTCCGGATCGGCTACACCCATCTCCACGAGTTTCAATGCTGCAGGTACGACGCTTTTTACCGCAGATTGCCCCGGCTGACCGAGCGTATACACAATGTCGGCATCGATAACGGCATAGCCGTTACTTGTATAAAATGCGGGATTAATTCGGCTTGTCGCACGGGGCACACTATACCGGTGAAGAAGATCGGCAAGTCGTTCATAAATATAGACAATGAGCGGGTATTGTTTGCCGGGCTCGTACCCCGCGGGAAGATAAAGTATTCCCTGGAGAGGTACACCGTCGGTGTTCTTCCACTCAAATAACTGAGCACTTCCCCAATAGAATTCTTCCTGCCGGGGGTTGGCATCCGTCAGACGAGTGATAGTATCGAACCCCGTATCGCTTTTATAGAGATCGGGAAATTCATCGAAGGTTTCAATCGTAAACAGATATGCATTTTGTTCCTGTGTACGTTTCGGAGCACCGATCAGTTTATCCAGCACGATCAGAGAATCGAGGCGATTTTCTCCGTGGTTGAGCCGGTAATACCCCGATGCCTTTGTCGAATTATCGAAATACCTTATCAATAGGGGATTTTCCAGATCGATAAATTCTTCATCAGGATCGAGCCGGACATACCGGAACGTTGCGGTACCGTTTTTGTTTTGACGCTCTGTGAGATTCAACGCGATGCTGCCGTCGGGGTTTACCAGCCATATATCGTAGCGGTCGTAGATGATTGCATGCTGATCGTCTTTTGTCCAGCCGGGCAAGCCCCAGGAGCCCGGTACGCCGGCGCGGTCAAACACCAGATTGCGCAATTCAGTCGGAATATTTTCACTGAGAACATGCGTGGTACCGGTTTTAAGTTCATATGAATACCAGTCACTTCCCTCGAACCAGAAGAGAACTCTGCTTCCGTTCGACCAGCGCAGGCCGAATCTTTGTCGTTCCCGAATGAGTTTACGATTACCGTTCGAAAGGTCGACGATATACACATCGTGAAACTCGGGATTCCACGGTTGTTTGTCTTCATAGCGGCTCCGGTCGGTACCGAATGCACTACTGTGGTCGGGAGAGAGCTGTAACGCGTCCATCGACGCATCCGTAAGCTGAACGAAGGAATTGCCTCGGATGTGATAAACGCACGTGTACGTTTTGTTCTCCAGTTCCTGTTTCCGTGTTTCACGCTGTGGGTGGATCAGAACATCCCGCCAGTGCCATATATTGACATCCGGTATCTCTTCGGCAGAGATGGTTGTATCCTTTTCATCCTCTGCTTTTTTCTGAATGTTGAAAAACAGAGAGTTTGTTTTCTTTGACCAAAATAGCGCGGGTTCGTTTGCGATTTTCATTTCTTCCGGGAAATCGGATGTTTTTTCCGGATCAAAGAGTAAATTCGCACCTGCTTTTCCCTTCTCCCACATATATATTTTCCAGGGTTTGTTCTTAGTGTCGGTCGTGTCTCCGTCGGCAAGAAATGCGATCCTTCCGCTCGGTTCATCCCAGGTAATAGCTTTATAGGATCCGATTCCGCTGTGCAGTCTTCCGATACTAAAGTTTTCCAGATTTTTCGCATAGATACCGTTCATCTGATAATCATCCGAGATGACCGTGTATATAAGATAGTGTCCCTGTTCGTCGATCGAAAATTCTTCTACCGCTTCGATCCGGACTTCATCTGTCGTTATTAAGTTTCGCAGGATAAGGACTGAGCGTTCCGGCTTTTCACCGGGTTTCGTGTTGGTTGTTTCTATAGTATCCGGTTCGGTCTCTTGTGTTGTAGTATCTGATACGAGAACCGCGAGCCACTTTTTATTTACCGATAAGGTATATCGTTTAAGCAGATCATAGACTATTGTATCCTGATTCGCAATATCGAAAATTCCGAGCTTGTTTTTTATATTTTTCTCCGGATTTCCGTATTCATCTTCCGGAGGAACAATGGTATAGATGACCGATGAATCTTCGAAACCGAAAACAGGTCCCGATCCGCGTGGAAAGGTGTGTTCAATATACGAATCGGTGTTCCGGATAATGAGTTCTCCGTCTCCGAGTTGCGGTTTCAGGTAATACGCAAGCCACGATCCGTCGGCCGATAACGTTTCACCGGATATTGATCGCCAGGCATCGAAATCCGCGATCGTTAATTTTCGTTTGTCTTTATTCTCAAATGTGAATAACAGCGGGGAGATGTAGATTACTAAAAAAAGAATTATTAAAACGTGTCGATATGGTCTCATTTTATTTTCCTTGTTTGTTTTCTATGACATACATTATTTCCGAAATTATTGTGCAGCTGCACCGATTTCGATCGCTTCATCGACCATGGCAAGATAATTCTCAACCGGCACGTAGCTCGGAATTGAGTTCCCCGAGCCGATAGCATATCGTCCGCGTCCACCGCATGTGTCGATCAGATGGCGGGTACGTTTCCGGACATCTTCCGGTGTCCGGGCACCAAGTATATTGACGTCGACTCCGCCGAGAGTTGCGATAGCATTTCCATAACGTTCCTGAAATGTATCAACCGGGATGATTAAATCTTCAAAGGAATGCTTACCGTCTATTCCGACTTCACTGATCAAATCAGGCATCAGTGCATCGACTTTACCGCATGAATGTAAAAAGTATGGGATCCCTTTTTCATGTGTCATATCTGCAAATCGCTTGTGCCAGGGGAGAAAATATTTTCTGAGCTCGTCCGGCGCAATCAAAGTCCCGGTGCGAAAACCCATATCGTCTCCCTGTAAGATACCGATCACACGATCGAGCCCGAGAATCTGTCGATAGAAGTCCTCAATTATCTTACCCACCTTGTCTGTGACCGCCTTTACCAGACCCGGGTTATCATACAAAGCAAGACAGAGACCTTCATATGACATAATCCAGGAGACATGTTCGAAAATGCCGCCTCCGTGGCTTGTTAAAAATCCCATCCCTTCCGGAAGATGGTCATTGATATGCTCGTAATCTGAAAAGTCAACTGTTCCGATGTCGGGCCAGGGATATGTCTCGAATTCTTCCCAGGAGGTTATCTTGCCGTGATGCTCATCCATCCATTCCCGTTGTTTGTGCGGGGAATCGCCCGGATCGGTGGTTGAAATTCTGTGTTGCTGAAATCCCGCGTCTTTCTCATACTTGACTATATCATATCCCAGCCGATGCCAGACAGCGATGAAATTATCGAGACAGCGAATCCGATTATTGCGATCCTCCGTATAATCTGCCCAAGGGCGGTTAAGTAACCGGGTAGAGATCGTTTTCCAAACCACTTCATCGATTACGTATTCTACCAATGGTGTGCGATTCTGTGGTATCTGCCCGAGAAGAATATCAAGCCATTCCTGTACATCTGGTGTTGGGTTTTTCAGAGGTATATTTCGTGTTAGTGCCATCGGTCATTATTTTTCAAAATTATTTACAGCTTTATAGAACGCATCAAGTTTATTCATGGTTACACCGGGGGGAACGTCGCATCCTGATGAGATAACGAAATTCTTATGGTTACCCGTTGCTCGTAATAACGACTCCGTATGATTTGAGATTTCTTTTTCCGAAGAGTTCAAGAAGATCCCTGCCGGATCGAGATTACCGCAAAGAACCGTGGTTTCGGGAACTGATTTCAATGCGGCGGGCAAGTCCATCGGAGATCCGAAATGATAGATCGATACACCCGATTCGAGCACCGCCGGCAAATGATTAATTCTTGCGGCGCAATTGTGTAGAATAAGCGAGAACGAGTCATCGTTAACCGCTTCATGAATCCTTTTTATGTATGCGGAGGAGAATTCACCGAGCGATCTCGGAGAAAGAAGTCCCGCGGTTGGCTCCGCGATCAGAACGCCGTTTGCACCGGCCTGTTTAAATCCTTCTGCGTACGCTGTGAGAAACGTCGTGCATTTCTCAATCAGCAAGTGCATCGTATCCGGTTCGGTCATTGTCAATTCAAGCGATTCACTCACACCGAATAAACGACCTGCCAGAGAAAAAGGACCGATCATACCGGCAAGTACGAACGGTTTTGTCTCCAGTCCGGTGAGTAGACGCACGGTGTCGAGATACACCTTTGTCCTTTTTTCACCCGGTGCCGGGATCGCGAGAGCGTCGATCTGTTCTTTGTCGGTAACCAGACGGCCCCGTACGGTCGGTATCTCATTATCTGCCAGCTGTATTTCGCATCCGAATGCCTCGGCCTCGACGCTAAGATCCATCGCGGACTGAACGATCCATGTTTCGTATCTCTTATGAATCTCATATTGTGCCTGGAATTGTTTTTCCGGATCTGTTACTATAGCCGACACCGTTGCTCCGGTTATATCCGCTCCGGGATAGACGGTGATCGGCATAGCAAGTGTTCTGGATGATGAAAGGATGTAGTTTGTCAGTTTACTCATTGTCTTATGTCCCTTTGTAATTAATTATAACAGAAATTATTAACAATCATCGGTTAAATCGGCGCGGTTCTCTTACTTTAAATGCCAACCAGGTTGCGGCTATGATTGCACAAAAACCCGATGCAAAGAATACTACATCATAACC
>SLQE01000062.1 GCA_007131635.1 Bacteroidota bacterium
TCGATCGCTTTCACCCAGCCGTTCTCATCGCCGTGAATTTTCAACGGATTGGTAAGAAAGTGGAATTCAATGCCCTCCTCTTCCGCGTGGTGTACTTCCTCGACACGCGCCGGCATTTCCTCACGCGATCGTCGATACAGTAGAATCGCATGTTCCGGACCGATTCGTTTAGACGTCCGGACGGCGTCCATCGCAACATCACCGCCTCCGATGACAGCGACCCGTTTCCCGATTTTTAATGGCGTATCATACTCGGGGAATTTATATGCTTTCATTAAATTAACACGGGTCAGCAACTCGCTCGCCGAGTAGACACCGCTCAGATTTTCGCCCGGTATGTTCATAAAGTTCGGCGAACCTGCACCGGTACCGAGGTAAACCGCCTGGTACCCTAATTCATCGAATAGTTCATCGATCGTAATGGTCCGTCCGATTATTACGTTGGTTTTTACTTCGACGCCGAGCGCTTTGACACGATCAACTTCTTCTTTCACTATGTGCTTTGGTAACCTGAACTCTGGTATGCCGTATATCAATACACCTCCGGGTTCGTGCAGAGCTTCAAAAATTGTGACCTGATATCCCAACTTTGCCAATTCCGCTGCAACCGTCAATCCTCCCGGCCCTGAACCGACGACTGCAACCTTCTGGTTTTTCGGTGCGGCTTTCGGTGGAGGGGTAAACGTACCGTATGCCCTTTCGTAATCCGCGACAAACCGTTCGAGTTTACCGATGGCCACCGGCTCCCGTTTCTTGCCCAGCAGACAGACTATTTCACACAAATTTTCCTGGGGACACACACGGCCGCAGATCGCGGGCAGATAGTTCGATTCGCGGATTTTATTGAGCGCTCCCTGGTAATCTTTCTCATATATCAGCTTAATAAATTCAGGTATATTTATACCGACGGGACATCCCGCGACACATACCGGATTTTTACATTCGAGACATCGTTTTGCTTCTTCGAGTGCAAGCTGATTATCAAATCCCTCGGATACTTCTCCAAAGTTCGTTATCCGGATATCCGCGTCCTGCTCGATGGGCAGGTGACGCGGAATCTTCATCCGCTCCGAAGGTTTTAATGGATTTTTTCTATCGGTCGTACCTGAATTTGTCTTATTCTGTTTTTGCATCTTGTACCTGACATTCTGATTCCTGAATAAAATTCTGCAGCGAAGATTTTTCCAGATCCTCGTACGTTTTGTTCCGCGCAATCAACTCATCGAAGTCGACGATGTGGGCATCGAACTCCGGACCGTCAACGCACGCAAACTTCATTTCACCGTTGACGGTGACACGGCAAGCACCACACATTCCGGTGCCATCCATCATAATGGGATTTAGACTGACGTATGTTTTTATTTTATCGGCACGCGTTGTTTCGGCAACGGCTCGCATCATCGGGATCGGTCCGATAGCATAGATACCCTGTAACTCTTTGTTTTTTTTCATGATGTCTTTCAGTGCATCGGTCACAAAACCCTTTTGACCGTATGATCCGTCGTCCGTCGTTATAATTAATTCATCGCACACGGCACTCATCTCATTTTCGAGAATGACGAGGTCTTTACTCCTCGCACCGATAATACCGAGCACGGTATTTCCGGAGTCTTTTAATGCTTTAGCAATCGGATAGACCTCGGCAGTTCCAACTCCGCCTCCGACACAAACCACCGTCCCGTAATAATCAACGGGTGTCGGATGACCTAGGGGCCCTACAACATCGAGGAAATACTCTCCCTCATTCATGCCGACCATAATATTTGTGGTTTTACCGATTGCCTGAATAATGAGTGTAATTGTTCCGGATTCATTATCCGAATCAACGATAGTGAGCGGGATTCGTTCACCGGTTTCGGTTGCGCGGACAATAACAAAGTTTCCTGCTTTGCGTTTCCGGGCTATGAAAGGTGCCTCGATGACGAACTTGCTGAGAGTAGGGGCAAGTGCTTCTTTTTTGAGAATTTTGAACAAATTATTATCTCCTTTAAGAGTAATTCCAGATATCGAAAAATGTCTGATCGCCGTCGGTGTGAATTGCGTTCATAGTACACAGCTCGACGGCTTCCTGCATAATATCATCCTCATCGGCATTAAGCGGTTGGCGCTGTATATAATAGTATTTACCACCCTCGACATAATCAAAGAATTTACCCGCGAGCGAGAGGCACAGACCGCAGCCGTTGCAATAATCGTCGACATAGTATTTTCCGGGTGAATTTTCGGCGAGACGAGCTTTCACTGAGTACCTCATATTTTCCTCCCTATAGAATTTCTTCAATAGTTTGTATGTTGAATTTTCCGATACTAGTAAACCGAACAATTATTGTGCCAGTATGTCATATCGAAATTACTACAAATTGCGGGTTTATTAGTAATATATTACCTTTTTTTGGAACTTTTTTAAGTAAAACATTTCATTTTTAGGAACTTAAAAAAATTAAAACCCGGCCGGATTCATTATTGCGGGATTCCGACCGGGTTTTGTTGAAATATTCAACACCGAGCCTATAAAATTAACGACTTATTATTTTGTATAGTCGTAATTTTTGATTTCAGCCTCGGGTATGAATGTGTTAGGTGTATTAGCATTTTTCATAACATCATATATCATTCCATTCCCGCCATAAAGCAGAGACCGTGAGTCATATCCTAATATCCTCAGGTAGCCCGATAGATACGAACTCGTTTGTCCGGTATAGCAATATATGACATTCGGCATTTCTGTGGACAATGTCAGGAGATCGTTCCCGAGCTTCCATGGCTCGGTCGGAGGAGGATAATTAAGGGCACCCTGAATATGGCCGAGATCCGTATACAGGTTGGTCGGCCAGTAATTTATTATTCGATGTCCGTTTAAATTCTGGTACAGAGCGTTATGATTAATTGCCGCCGGTCCATATCCCTCTGAAAATAATTGGGCTACGCGGGCATCAATAATGTCCACCGGTTCGGTTAACCCTGTGTTGATTTCGGGGAGTTCGCCTTTTGGCGGTTTTGCAGGTGCCGGAGTTTTAACAAATTGCGTTGCCCTTGCATTCGATCTGTTATTCAGCCACGGTCCGGCAAGGTCTTCGTGCCATGCGCTCATACCCCATTTTAATGAGATAGCATTAGGGATACCTGCTGCCCGTAATAAAGCCACAGCATAGGCAGACGACTGACCCGTGTAACATACAATCACTATTCGCTCATAACCGCCGGTATTAATCCCTTTAATGTGATTATAAAGATCGGCAAAGTTAACCTGTACCGCTCCGGGGATATATCCGGTTGCATAATCCGCTGCAGTCCGGATATCGACTATGTATTGAGTAGCCGGACTTGCCAAGAGGGTAGTTCTAACGGCCTGAGCTTCTACAACGAAACCACCGTACGGAAACTGAAGAACATTCTCCAGATATTCGAGAATAACCTCTGTTTCGTTTACGACCGGATCAGGACTCGTTGAATCGTCACATCCTATTAATCCGATGAAAAGAATGAAAATCAGCATATAATACAATTTATGTAACTTCATAAAGTACCTCTCCTATAGTGTAGTTTAACATGTTTGGTTTGGTTAAGTTAAAACTTACGGTGTTCCCCACGACGAAGGAAGTTTACCGTCTACAATGATCTCCGTATTCGATGACCGCTCCCAATTAGCAAGATCCGAATTGAACAGATATAAATGCCGGTTACGGTAGATATCGTCCTCCTGTATGATATGACAACTATCATAGCAAGATTTACCCTCATCGACTTTTGTTCGGGATGTCCAGCGTAATATGTTATGCGGGGTTGTGTAATTAAATGTCGGTTTTGCATCGAAGTTGGCCAGGACATCGACACCGTAGCGTTCCCAGCTATCCGGAGCACCCGGTGCACGGCGGACCGTAGAAAATTTGTACGGTCGTACATCCCGCAAGGGGTTAAGTGCAATTTTAAACGACTGATGGGCATAAATCCGCGCACCCTCACCGCCGACGTGGCAACTTCCGCAGTTATTATAATCCTGCGCGTGACAGCTATGACAATTGAGGTCATTGATATGCAGTGTGTGGTACGGATTCGCTGATTTGATATCCGTATGGCAGTCATAACACGACGGCAGCAATTCCATCTGGTAACGATGATCGTATTGTTTCCCGTCACCGTGAAGCTCATCTTTCGTATGGCAATCGATACAGGTATATCCTGCTTTTGTAAGATGCACATCGGGCTGTGTCCCGGTACCGATACCGAAATACGCATGACCGCCCCGGCTCGAATGACAGGCGATACAATTATCCCGCATATCCGGTGTACGGCTGAAGGTATGTTGCTTATATAATCCGCCGCCTCCCGCTGAGGGTCTTGTCACGTGACAATCACCGCAGGTAGCATGACAGGTCGCGCAATTTTGATTATATCCCTCTATGATGCCGTGGGGAAGGTCATCAAATGAATCCGCGCCTGCACGAAGCACCTGACTTCTTTTTTGTCCCCAGCCCTCGGCATGAAGATTGTTCATCGCTCTATTTACAATATCAGCGTGACAGGGTGCACAGGTTTGATCGGCAATCGTGGAAGGTTTTTTGACAAAATCTCCGGAGTGCGCCACTGCTTTATCTGCAGTCTCATCCACACCTCCGTGACACTCGGTACACCCGAGTGCGCCGTGAACAGTATATTTAAATTCATCATAACTCGCACGGGATATATGTACACGATCATACGATGGAATGAACGGTGGCGGGCCACCACATCCCCCGCCGTCGGGCGGCGATTCGGGGTCTGCAAGTTCTTTCAGTGCTTCCTGGTTCGTATGACAACCAACACACGAAGCGAGTTTTGTATCGGGTAATTCGGGATCGATGACTACATCGTCATCCGTACACCCGGTTATCATAAAGGTTATTATCAGGAAAAAACTTCCAAATAACCATGGGATATATTTCATAAGATAACTCCTTTTATTTCACACCACCTATTCAATCGGTATATATCAGACGAACGAGCTAATACCATTCTAAAGTTTATGATTCGTCCAACCAGCGGTCGAGGGACGCCAATAAACCCCGCAAACCCGATGTAAGCGGTTCGTGCATATTTTCAGGAACCCCGTCGAGAATATCGGAATGTATTTCCAAAAACCGCTCTTCAAGCCCTCCAACCAATGACTTCCCTTTTTTTGTCAACGAAACAATAATACTTCTCCGGTCAGACCTATCCAGTTTACGGGTAACAAAACCTTTATCCTCGAGACTTTCCAGAATACGCGATAGCCGACTACTGCTCAGATTGACACGTTCTATGAGTGTTTTTATATGTAATTGTGTATCATCCCGAAACATTCGGATACACCGGAACTCAGGTACGGTAATCTTGAACTGGGACGCAAGCCGTTCTTCTTTTTCATGACATTTCTTTAAAAGACTGAACGTGAGCTCCCCTAATTGTTTGACATATTTTTGGTCGATCATATGTTCCACTTATTAGGCTCCTTGTTAAATTAGTATACTCAATAATTGTGCCAAGCTATAATTGCTTATAGCAAATATATTTATAGACAATATTTTTTCATGTTCTTATTTGTTGGAGAGAAATTCCAATATTTAATAAAATCGGATGGATTTGCCTTAATTAGTGAATGTTTATTGAGAGATGTAAAAACCGGCAGATCGAAAATCGCAATAAAAAACCGGCAGCACCAAATGAATTACCAGGTCCTGCCGGTTAAAATTTACGCTTCAGATATTTATAAACTTGTCACCAGTCGGTCCATTTTGATCCGGTAATATGTATTGCACCGTTCATGTGGAGCTCTTTTATTTCAATAACAAAGGTTCCGTCTTCCAGTCGACGCGCAATAGGTTTATCAACGTCTACCCAGTGACATATCTGACAATCGAAAATACCCGGGACATGCGGCCCCCCTTCCTGGGTTGTGGTAGGCAGGGGATTTCCTGTCTCCGGATTACCGTGACACGTACCGCACCGTGCCTGACTTCTGTCGACTATCGTCCATACGGGAGTGAAATTATTGCCGCCGCTGAAATTTCCGTGGCAGTATGTGTTTTCACAAGTAGGTCCGACTGCATCGGGATTATACCGGGGAGGATTGGCATCCATATCTACTAATCTGGTTTGAGTGGATGAGAGAGTCCCAAATCTGACTTTATTGGCTCCCGAAGGCTCGAGATGGTTTTCCTCAAATACCGCGGAGGGGACTTTGTGGCATTCATTACACTCAATGCCGACGGTAAATACATTGCCCCGTAAATGTACCTGATGCGCACCGACCCCACGTGCTGTGGTTTGGGTATTTTTATTCAAATCTCGCGGCGGAGCAAATGAATAGAAATCCGTTGCAGCAGCCCGGAAATCTCCGTGACAGGTATTACAGGTTGCGACACTTTTTGTCTTTCCCTCACGGTCTACATGACATCCCGCTGAGGCGCAGCTTACACGCGATTTACCCCCGGTAAACATAGGCGCTTCGCCGTGACATTCCTGGCAGCTTGTCCAATTCCAGTTGGCTCCCTTTAATGCCGTGCCGTGAAAGTTTTCCGACTGAGGATTTTCAAATCCCTGCGGATGGACTTTAAACTCTGCCTCAGCCGGCATAGTAAAGTCGTCACGTACTTCCGAGCATCCGGTAATGATCAACAAACCGGTTATCATGCAAAATAGAAAGTTTAAATAAACACTTGTAGTTTTCATACGCTTGCTCTCATTTAAAATATTGCAAAAGAAAAACATCTCACTGAGCGTGACAGAGCATACATGAGGGATCCCTGCCCTGCAGATCATGACATGTCATACAGTTTTCAATATCACGCCGAGCGAGTTGTGCATGCCGTCCGCCTCCGGCCAGCATCAGAAAACCCGGCTGATCGTGTGACGGAGGTTTGAACGCACCTGATGCAACACCCGCACCGTCAAAGTGACAATCGGCACAAAACGTTTGCATATC
Organism: Bacteroidota bacterium; assembly: GCA_007131635.1. Classification (GTDB taxonomy): domain Bacteria; phylum Bacteroidota; class Ignavibacteria; order T3Sed10-11; family T3Sed10-11; genus T3Sed10-11. Next base: position 6,941 of record SLQE01000062.1, read on the forward strand.
ATGGCAGGTCTGACATTGTGTTCGCTTTGACCTGGCGTCGAATCCGTGAGTAAACTTATAATTGACATCATGCACCCTATCGAGAGAGGTTGTCCCCTTCCCGGCCGCTTCCGGTGAATACAAAGGCGTTGTCCGTGTGAACCCGTGCGTTGAAACCATCAAACCGGCCGCTTCGTGACAATCCTGACAGAATGTTTGCATATGGCAGGATGCACACTCCGCTTCGAATGCACCCGAGCGGACGACCCGTTTATGTTCACGCTCGAAATTCGCTACCAGGTGGCTCGCGGGCATCAAGGTCTTTGTTTCGATATGACACGATTCACAGTCCATAGATGCCTGTCCTCCATCGTGACAATCCATACAATTACCCTTCACCGGCCTATGATCGGCAGTAGCATAATCGGCTTGCTCTATGCTTGCATGACACGTTTCGCAACTGATTCTCAGGGTTTCATAGTGATACTGATGGTTAAAATACAATGAGGGTTCAGGATCCTCGAATTTCACATAAACGTCCTCGAAGTGGCAAAGCGCACAATCATCGGAAACATCGTGGCACAAAGCACAATCCGCCTTCAAGGGGATCAAATTATCCTTTGAGGATGTACTTGCCGGAGCAGCGGAATGACAATCGACACATTCGATAAGTAATTCGGCATGCACGCGATGCGAAAACTTAATAATCTCGGAACGATCCTGCTGTTTTTTATCAGCCATGAGGGTTGCCGTCTCATACGCGGAGAAAAGCAACACCGCTGCGAATAAAAGTATAAGACCGATATAAATATAGTGTACTTTCATCGGTGAATCCTATAGAGGTTAATGTTCATCATAAATCAAAAAATACCGAGGTTTTCGAACATCCAGTAATTAACGCGAAGGAATATTCGTGTATCGTAATCGAAAACCCGGTTGGTAATATATTGACCGCGCAGATCGAGTGAAAAAGACCGTGAAACCTTATGAGATATCCCGGCTATTGCCGACAATGCCCAATTACTATCACCGTCATAATCTGCAGGAGTGTAAGACGCGTATCCTCCGCCGGCCGAAAGCGTAAAACGATCGCCACCGAGCGGATAATAGGCAATAAACGAAATTGAATTCAGCTCACCGGCATAGCCGTCGGTTCGGCTAAACGAAAGAGAGCCGTATCTTGAAGCCGCACTCAACCCGATACGCATACCGTCGTCGTCGTCGTATAATACACTTGCTACACGCCCCGTCAGGGTCAACCAATCAAACAGCCGGTATTCAATACCGCCTTCGATTTCCTGATTCGATTCTATTTCGAACATTCTGAATAATGAATTAACAGGAACAAGTGGTTCACGGAAGATATACTCGGCGGTTAATGCAAGTTCGGGTAGTATAGTAACGCGCGTCCAGAATTCCATCCGCTGCGGCTTTGAGTCGTCGATATTATAATCGAAGCGTCCGTATAATGATGCATACGTACCGAGCTGATAGCTCACATCGGTGCTGGCAAGTTGAAATTCACGGCTATCACCGTCGATAAGAACCTGAAAAGGATTGAAAAGAGAATCGGCACGCGTTGCGATATACGACTCACGTTTATTATGACGGTCCATATAACTGAGACTTGCGTAGAGACCTCTCATCGGACGAACCGCGATCTGTCCGCCGAGCATTCTGCGGTCATTCCAGTCCTGGATACGTCCGCTTTGAAAAGGACTCACGAGTGACCCGGCATATATATATGCCGTATACATTCCATTATTGATATTCAGCCGGAGACTCCCTCCGTCGATTGTTCCTCTGCCGACGCCCGCATAAATCGGTTGCCGTCCGACACTCAGATCGAGAAGATTGAATATATTCCTCCATCTGAGATGCAGATCATAAATACGACCGATGGGATCTCCTCTCATATCGGCATTAAAATCAAGTGAATACTGGCTATAGGTCCTGATTGAGAAATCACCGTGCGTAATGCCTAACCGTATTGTTTGATATCCCCTGAAATGTGTTACCCTGCTAAATGAGTCGCCTTCGGATAATCCGTCGAGTCTATCCCAGGAGTATACTGTTGTGTTAAAGCGTCCGCTGATCGTCTGAGCTTCAGTTGAGTGAGGTAAAAGAAAGGCAAACAAAAATAAAACTATAAGAATTGCTGATGTTCTCATAATCAACCTTATGGAAAAGGAATATTCAAATAATATTGTTCATCGGCACGTTGAAATATGATTCCCTCTCCCTCACGTCCGTCGGGGTGCGACGAACAATATGTAATGTAGTTTATAAAGCTACAGGCCGCATGAGAAAGTTTCATACGACCTGTATGGAGCAATGTTCTTATGGAACCGGGTGAGCGATTCTGGCCATGTCACGTTCGAAATCGAATCCTTTGTAGGTCGGACTGTTTTCGTTATGGCAAACGATGCACGCGTCCGCATCACCTCTTGCAACGATTAAGCCGCGTTCTTTTCCGGCTTCCGGATCGCGTGCGTGAATCGCACGATATTCCGATCCGGCACCATGGCAGGTTTCGCACTGGACGCCGTCTTCGATATTAAATCGGTTGCCCATACGTTCAGCCGGTAAATCCCAGCCCGTGGCGTGGCATACCAGACATTCAGCCGCTTCGTGCGGTGCCTTTTCGATACCCATTTCCTGAGCAATCTTTACAGATTCCTCAGTCTTCAAAGTTTGAAACGCACGGGCGTGTAAACTCTCACGCCATATTGCTTCCTGTTTTCCCTGGGCATCGGTGCGATGGCAAATAACACACTGCGCGACACCGATATACTGTGCATCAGACGCCGCCATCGGTGTAGCTGCAATCGCGACCTGTTCCGCTGATCTATTGCTGTCCGGTAATACAAATGAAGCCGCAATAATGACGACTGTCAGTATGATACCGAGGAGCAGTATTCGATTAGTCATATGTGATCTCCTTTTATTCAAGATGAGGGTTAGTTATGATGAAGATGTTAGTAACTCAAAAGCTGTGGCCCGATACTCCTTCTTGTTCTGTGGAGGATCTTGTTTATTAAAGATAATATTAACTTTTTCTCCGATGTATGTCAAGCATTCTCCGAAAATATTATTTGATTCGTCAATTGGTACACCGAACCGATTATTTTTTCCGCTTCTTTGGGGAACTTTATTTTAATTTCACGCTCAAAAGATTCACGGGGTATTATACCCGAAGCCCAAATAAAAATACCAATACCGCCAACCGCCGCACGATCCGGACCGAATGTTTGCCGCAACGGGACGTGCACGATCTTTCCCTTAACATTTTCTAAATGCAATGACGAATCAACCAATAAAAAGGTTTCATCCGAACACCCCGACAGCAACCCGTTGGCTGTAATTTCGCGCAATCCATCTGCCGAAGTAATAACCACATACTGCGGAATTTCAATGCCGGTATAATATATATCCCGGGGGCTGATTATAACTTCAGAAAGCGAAAAGCCGGAACCCTGCGTAACGGGATTATCGTTTTTCTGCGTCGCATGAAGTCCCGAACCGATAGCGGCTTGCAATAAAATATATGATGACAACTGAACCCGTTCACCGGCTGTTCCGGCTATGACAACACCGATCTCTTTCTCGAGAGAAGAGGTAAATTCTTGCTGAATAGTTTTATCGCTTTTTTTCAGGATCGCATCAAATGAATTCTTATCGATACTCTTTTTATACAGACTTGAAAACTCTTCACGATCTTTTCGATGTACCAGGACCCCGAGTTCTTTGTTTTCCCGATCGACGATCTCTTTTAACTTTTTACCGTCTACACCGCCATATTTCAATCCGTATTCGGGGCACATTTCAAGTATCTCCACCATCGCGAATCCGGGGTATTCAATTGCCTGTGCAAGTATTTCATGAAGATTCTTATCCGTCGCAAGAACACGCGCAATGAATCCGCCTTCACAGCTTTCCGCAACCTTGCACACATCCATCGGGGGAACGATACTTCCCGAGGGTGTCGTCGTTGTAACCATCTCAAAAGGTGTAAATGACGAATGTTGTCCGCCGGTCATTCCGTACAGATAATTATTACACACGATGACTGTGATATCGACATTAAGCAATGCGGCCTGAACAATGTGCAGTAATCCGATGGTTGCCCCTCCGTCGCCGAGAATAACAATCGTTTTAAGATCCGAATCATACAAGATACTATCGGCGAGCTCGATACCCGTAGCGAAGGCAGTAGACCTTCCGTGCGTCGTGTGGACCGTATGAATATCGGAAAACAACGCATCAACGAGTCCGATACACCCGATATCACTCACGAGGTTTACTTTTGAAGGATGTCGCTGCAGGAGTGTCAAAGCCTTATCGAGATACCGGACCGAGTGTGTGTGTCCGCACCCTTTACAAAACGGGAATTTGACTCCATCGATTAAATATGTTTCAATTAATTTTTCCTGCATACTCATACAACTTTGGCTATGATTTCATCCGGCGTGATCATTGCTCCTAATTTGTTAACGCCGACAATTTCCTGTTTATCGAACACATTGCATAGTACCGACCGGTATTGCCCGCCGAAATTTTCTTCGGGAATAATGATCCGCTCGATATTATGCAATGATGCACGGATTTTGTTCGCGGGGACGGGAAACAACGATAGGACATTCAACCAGGATACCTTTCCGTTGTTATTCCTGATGCGGCGAACCGCTTCCCGTGCGGTCCGGGCAGTGATACCGTAACTGAGTATTAGTGTTCGTGCACCATCCTGCAGATCCCGTTTGACAAGTTCCATCTGGTTAGCGTGTGCGTCGATCTTTTTCTGCAAGTGGTATAATACTTCAAGCGTCTCGGGAGAATTCTTCTGTAATTTTCCGGCTTTATTATGTGCCGAACCGGTAACAGTAGCCTTTATTTGTCCCCCGACGGGTACGAAACTCGGGACATCTTCGGGATTCTCAAAATAATATGTATCCATCGCTCCGTTCTTCCCGTTATCGCGTTGGATACTGCGCTGCCGGCTTAATGTGGTCAGATCGTGTATCGTCATGTAATCGATGTCTTCTGACGTCATACCGACCTCTTTGTCGAGCATGACGACGACAGGTGTTCGGAGTAATTCCGACCACGTAAATGCAATGTGTGTCAATTCATAACATTCGATCGGCGTACTCGGAGTAAAGACCGGGATCGTATAGCCGCCCGATGTACAATGTTCAACGAGCAATACATCACCCTGTGCATTTTGCGTGGCGCCGCCGGTGCTCGGACCGAGTCGCTGCACCATTGCAATGACGACGGGTGTTTCGGTCATCAAAGCGTATTGAACAGTCTCAATCATGAGCGCCCATCCGGGGCCGGATGTTGCCGTCATAGCTTTTTGTCCGCGAAGCGACGCACCGACACAATACGCAAGTGCCGATATTTCATCGGGTGCACTCAGCGCCACTCCTCCCCGCCCCGGAAGCATATCGATCATCAGTTTATATATTCCCGATGCGGGTGTTATCGGATATCCGGCAAAAAACTTACAGCCGGCACGCAATGCACCTTCCGCCACCATTTGATTACCCGAACGGATTCGTACCATTGATTGCACTGCTTCCATAGTACTTATCCTGCTATTCCTTTTTCGCTGTCGCGCTGACATTCGATTTCATGAATTATCTTTTTCAAGTCTTCTCTGCTCACGCGCTCATCGATGATCTGCCTGATGAGCATCTCACGCAGCTTAACGTCACCGACCTTTCGTGCAGCTTTTTTCAGAAATTGATAACTCTCACGTTTATGATCAACGGCACGTTCGAGAATATCCTCAATTGAAAAGTTTTCCAGGACCTTATCGAAATCCATACAGTTCTCCTACACTCACCATTTCTTTAACTAAATACATTCATTATCCCGCTGTAACAACTGCCGCGGACCCGGCTAATTCCATACCCCGGCGCAATGCTTTCTCATTCAAGGGTATCAATTTGTGATGCCGCTCGGGAAGTACCTTGCGCAGCGCCTCGATGACCGTTTCAATTTGTACTATTGGTCTTACCCCGAGCAGACCGCCCAGGACTATCATATTCATAATGCGTGTGTTTTCCATTTTCATCGCTTCTGCACTCGCTGCGATCGGTACTATCATAATGTCCTCCCGCGTGGGAGGATTGATGATATTAGTGCTGTCATAGAGCAATAACCCATCGGGTTTCACCGCGCTTTCAAACTTATCAAGTGACGGTTGATTCAAAACGATAGCAGAATCAAACTTCGTGACGATAGGAGAACTAATCTGTTCATCGCTTACAATGACAATACAGTTCGCAGTTCCGCCCCTCATTTCCGGTCCGTAGGATGGCATCCAGCAGACTTCTTTATTTTCGATCATACCGGCATATGCAAGCATCATACCCATTGATAGAACACCCTGTCCGCCGAAACCGGCAAATATATTTTCCTCGTTAAGTATTTTTTTAGTCATAGCAGATTTTCCTGTCATTCATCAGAAGGTACTTTTATGTCACCGAGTGGAAACATCGGTAACATATTTTCTTCGAGCCATTTATTCGATTCAACGGGAGTCATTTTCCAACCCGAAGGGCAATTTGAAACCACCTCGACAAAACACAACCCTTTCCCCTGCATCTGATATTCAAAGCTCTTGAGGAGAGCCTTTTTTGCTATTCGTACATTACGGGGACTGTTAACCGCAACCCGTGTCACATAATACGTTCCGGGCAACATCGCTAGCAACTCGGTAATTTTCAACGGATGGCCGACGTGATCGGGATTACGACCGAATGGAGAGGTCGATGTTTTCATATTATCGAGTGTTGTCGGTGCCATTTGGCCGCCGGTCATACCATAAATGGCGTTGTTAATGAAAACAACCAGTATCTTTTCTCCCCGGTTTGCTGTATGTATTGTTTCGGCAGTACCTATAGCCGCAAGATCACCGTCCCCCTGATACGAAAAAACAATTTTATCGGGGAATACCCTTTTAATGCCTGTGGCTGCGGCTGACGCACGACCATGTGCGGCTTCCTGCATATCAATATCAAGATAATTATATGCAAAGACTGAACACCCCACGGGAGCAACACCGATAGTTCGGTCTTTTATATTTAATTCTTCCACCACTTCCATCAACAAGCGGTGAACGACACCATGCCCGCATCCCGGACAGTAATGGAGACGGGCATCGGTTAATGTATCAGGTCGCTCATAGACGACATCTAAATCTTTGAATTGTATATCAAGTTCAGCTGTAGCATTCATATTTTAACCTCCTGACTAACAGACTCCGGCGATACCATCCTTTTTAAGCGTTCATAAACTTCTTCGGGCGACGGTATAATGCCTCCCATTCGTCCGTAAAACTCGACCGGTACAACACCGTTCGCGGCGAGTCGCACATCCTCATACATTTGTCCCGCGTTCATCTCAACGGTCAACACCGCCCGAACCTGTTTGCACAATGTATGTATCCTGTTCGATGGAAATGGGAACAGCGTGATTGGTCTCAATAAACCGGCTTTAATTCCGTTGTCCCGCGCGATCTGTACGCTCTTATGCGCTATCCGGGCACTCAAGCCGTACGCCACAAGCAGGTATTCGGCATCCTCAGTCTGCACTTCCTGAAATCGCACTTCATGTTCCTGCATTTCACAATACTTCTTCTGTAAATGCTGGTTTACCTTTTCCATTTCTTCGGATTTTATGTGCAGCGATGTGATGATATTTCGTTCTTTTCTTCCATTCTTGCCAGTAGTTGCCCATTTTGGGATTTCCCGTTTGGTCACATCATATTCCCGGAATGCGACTTTCTCCATCATCTGTCCGAGTGCACCGTCTGCAAGTATCATAACGGGATTCCGGTACTTATCCGCGAGATCGAATCCATCGAATACCAGATCCGCCATTTCCTGTACGGTAGCCGGTGCAAGGACAAGCAATTTATAATCACCGTGTCCTCCGCCCTTCACCGCCTGGAAATAATCTCCCTGTGACGGCTGAATCGTTCCGAGTCCCGGACCTCCGCGGTTAATGTTTACAACCACGCACGGGAGTTCTGCGCAGGCAATATAGGACAATCCTTCCTGCATGAGACTGATCCCCGGGCTAGAGGATGAAGTCATGACACGCGCGCCTGCTCCTGCTGCTCCATAGATCATATTTATAGATGCAATTTCGCTTTCCGCCTGTAAAACGACCATTCCTCTTTTTTCACCATGCTGGGACAGATATTCTAAAACCTCCGATTGCGGAGTGATGGGGTAACCGAAGTATCCCTGACACCCTGCACGCAGCGCTGCTTCGGCTATGGCTTCGTTGCCTTTCATTAAAAGTATTTCTGACACGTCGACACCTCTTCAGTTATCATTATCATTAATCGATATAGACACATTATTCCTTACGTTACTAATACGCGCAACTTCTTCACGCTCTCCCTTCTTCTTTTTCGACTGGCGATATACCGTAATAATCGCCTCGGGACATACAAGCGCACAATTAGTACAACCTGTACAATTATCGTGAATTTGCACTGCGTAATGATACCCTGATTTATTGATATCTTTCGAAAGCGCGAGGGTATCCTGAGGACACGCTTCGATACAGAGTTCACATCCTTTACAGGTTTCGATTTCAACCTGAACAGCACCTTTTATTGCCATAACAATCAGTTCCGTTTAGATTTATGCTTATTCTTAACTTCTTTATTATTCAACTCCTCGTCGTTCACATAATCTTTTTCAACGATAGTCAGATATTCAGTTTTTGATGCTTTGTATTCCTCGCTTTGTTTTATTTTTTCAAGTTCAAGCGGATGCTCGTGAGCCATTTCTTCTTCTGTTATCGTACCTTTGATCCATGCAAGATTCATCGGGTATACATCGGGATTGAAGATAACAAAATAAAAGTGCCAGATAATTATTGCCAGCGTTGCTAACCACGCCTCGTAGAAATGGATCAACCGCATGACATCATGGAAAAGCAGTGATGTCAGATTAATGAAATAAACTTCGAACCAGAGCACAAAACCGGTCAATACCATAAGGGCGGTACCCCAGACGAGTGCCCAGTATTCGGCCTTTTCGATGTAACTGAAACGGCCCAGCTTCGGTTTTATTTTCGAGAAACCCGTGTTGTATTTTACGACGTTTATTGCGTCCCAGATATCCTGTACCCTCGGGAACAGATCACGTATAAGTTCCCGGCCACGCTGCGTAGCGGTTATATGATACAGGTGATATAGGCTTCCGACGATCATCACGATACCGGCTATTCGATGTACCCAACTTCTCGTTTCATAAAACCACGGGAAATAGTCACGGAACGGTATAACCCAGAATGCATCCGGATAACTCAGCATAAACCCGGTAATAACAAGAATCGGAAAGCTGATCATCAGGCTGGCGTGCTGTAATCGTTCGCTTAGCGTCATTCTCAAATACAAGCCGTGACCGACATGCCCGTGTTCTATACCCATCCGTCGCTGCATAAGCTTGTTTTTAGATTTACGATAAAAATCGAAAGCGTTATGTACAAACATCCCTCCGACAATCGTAACAATGAGGAGTATGTACAAGGAAGAAACTAATTGTATCCAAATCGATTCATCGGGATCGCCTACATAATGTACTCTGCCGCGGGCAAAGTTTGCCGTTGCACCGGGATGGCAATCGCCGCACGTTGCTGCGATATTGTCGACATGTACCGTGGAACGAGGATCTGTTGAAGGCAGAATTTTATGAGCACCATGGCAGCTGGCACAATTTGCTACGTTCGCACCGCCTGCCCGCATAGCCGTGCCGTGGTAACTATCCACAAAACTGCTGACTCTGCCCGCGCTCAATCCATACCGTTCAGTCAGCCGCACCGATTCGTGACACACACCGCAGACATCGGTTGCGAGCCGGACGGCAGATACCGCAGCGCGCGGATCGTCGTGCTTATATATAGTGTGTTCACCGTGACAATCCGTGCACGAAGGAGCATCACGGACACCCCGCAGAAATGCCGTACCGTGACTGCTGACCATATATTCCTCATAGACATCCTTATGGCAGTCGCCGCAGGTCTGGTTTACATTCCTCCGGTGGAGTTTTGAATTCGGATGATTCGGATCAAGTATCTCATGGTCACCATGACAATCGCTGCACGTTGCCGATTCGAGATTTCCCGCCACCAGGGCCATACCGTGTACGCTCTGAGTATAGGATGCAATAAAGCCGGCACTTACTGGTACCGCGGCACGGACTTCCGGATCGTCGAGGTGACAGCTTTTACAGGTATCTGCTTCACGTTTCTTACTAATTGGTGAATCGTCGCTCGTAATTGTCGTGATTGTATGTTCACCGTGGCAATCGGTACACACGGGAGCACTTGGTACACCGCGGGCAAACGCCTGTCCGTGATTCGACCTTCGCAACTCTGCAAACGGTTCACCGTGACATTTTGCACAGGTGTTATTTATCGTTGAACGATGTACAGTCGATCTTACATCACCAGCCGGAAAAACGTTATGTGAACCGTGACAATCACTGCATGAAGCAGACGCTTTCCCCTCTTCTATAGCGAGATAATGGATACTGTGCTCGTATTGATCCATAAACTGACGCGATCGTTCACCGAAATATTCCGCGAACTGATCCGAGAGGTGACAACTAAGGCAGGTTTCCTGCTCACGGACAAACCGGTCCATCGACACGTTATGCGAATGGTGGCAATCCACGCAAGACGGCGCAGCGGGATTTCCGGCAAGGAAATATTGTCCGTGAATACTTGTCTCTTCCTGTTCTTTTACTCCAGCATGACAGACTCCGCACGTCTGCTGTACATTGTCCGAATGTACTTGTGACTGAGGATCGCTTATACTGAACACTTCGTGACCGCCATGACAATCGACACAGGAAGCATTTACCGCACCCCCCGCCTTCGCGGCTGCATGTGAACTACGGACAAATGTTGCAACATCACCCGTGTTGTGACAGGTCATACAGGAAGCGACATTATTCCGTTGTTCGAAAGCCGGTCGTACATAATGTGAGGTATGGCAATCATAACATTGCGGCGCACCAGGTTTCCCTTCCTGAAGGGCTTTGAAGTGAATGCTTCTTTCCAGTCCGGGAGTATCGTGACACAGTGAGCAATCGGCTTTCTCGATGGGGTCGGCGTGAGGGATATCAAAAGGATCAAATCCGATGTGACAATCCACACATTGGAATATACTATGCACGGAATGATCGAACTTTTGCTGGTCAACAAATAAATTTACCTCCTCGCCGTTACGGATCATTGTCAGACCGGGATCGGTGTGACACATGAGGCAGTCTTCATTTTCCTGTGATACCAGTACCGGACTCGATATCAGCAAAATTATGAATAATACTATTAAAGATTGAAAATATTTCAAGAGCTGCACTTCCTGTACTAAGTGATGAAAAATTCTACAATTCCATTAAAAAGTAATTACAATATTTATGCCAACGGTCAAATCTTCATATAAATGTAGAAAACACAGATTTTGAAAAGCATTTTTTTGTATTCTTCCAAAATTTAGCAAATTAAGTCCGATGCTTCTTAGAATTAGGAAAGCGATGTGGAATTATTTAACACATATTGTTTAGAATAATCCGATAATTTCACCGTTTTCATCGATATTTACATTCCATGCAGCCGGCTCTTTCGGTAAACCGGGCATTTCCATTATATCTCCGCATAGCGGGACAATAAATCCGGCGCCGGATTTTACACGAACATCATCAATCCGCAATTTAAAATTGCGGGGCCAGCCTTTTAGTGATGCCTGATCGGAGATTGAATATTGGGTTTTTGCCATACAGATGTATAGCTTACCGAGTCCGAGTTTTTCGAAAAGGTCTATCGATCGTATGGCTTTACGTGAATATTCAATCTCACTCGCACCATAGACTTTCTTTGCAACCAAATCAATTTTTTCAAGTATCGGAGCACCTATTGAATAGACAGGCGCATAGTTGTTTTCTGCATTTTCGGTACTATCGATAACGGTGCGTGCTACTTCGGCCAATCCTTCGGCCCCTTTGGTAAATCCATCGGCAACCGCGAACCGTACCCCTTCTTTTTCAAGCAAAGCGGAAAGTATCTCTACTTCACGATCGGTATCATATGTGAACCGGTTTATTGCAATGACTATCGGCAGGCCAAAAACATCACGCATAAGGTGAATGTGTGCGCGTACATTATCGAATCCTTTTTTAATTGCCTCTACATTTTCCTTCTGGAGATCTGTTTTCCCTACACCACCGTGGAACTTCAGCGATCGGATTGTCGTCACAATAACAGCCGCATCCGGTCCGCGCTGAAGTTCCTGTGAAACTATATTCAGGAATTTCTCCGCACCCAGATCCGATCCAAATCCCGCTTCCACGACGGCATATTCCGAGAGTGAAAGCGCTGTCTCTATAGCTGAAAGTGAACAGGTCCCGTGCGCAATGTTACCGAACGGCCCGGTATGAACGATAGCAGGTGTACGGTCGGATGTCTGTACGAGATTCGGTATGGTTGCATCCTTCAATAATGCAGCCATTGCACCCTCAGCCCGGAGATCTCTTGCGAAAACACCCCTTTTATCTTTCGTTAGACCTACCAGTATGTTCCCCAATTTCTTTTTGAGATCGTCATATGACCGGGCAAGACCGAGTATAGCCATTATCTCCGAAGCAGGCGTAATCACGAACGATTCTTCACGCATTGGGCCGCTTTTAAACGCCTCGAGACCGATAATGATACGGCGCAGTGTACGGTCGTTCATATCGATTGTTCGCGGCCAGAGAAGACGGGGCTGATCGATACCGAGCGGATTGCCATGGAAAATCGATGCATCGGTCATCGCAGATAACAGATTATGCGATGAGGTAACGGCATGAAAATCTCCTGTGAAATGCAGATTTATTTCGTCCATCGGTTGAACCATTGTCTTCCCTCCTCCCGTTGCACCTCCTTTAATACCGAATACCGGACCGAGTGAAGGTTCCCGCAGGACAACGATGGATTTTTTCGCTTCCTGCCACAGAGCCATCGAGAGTCCTATCGATATGGTCGTCTTCCCCTCTCCGAAAGGTGTGGGTGTCGTTGCCGTAACAAGAATGAGCTTGCCCGGCTTCTGTTGTTTTTTATTTTTTAATGTTTCAAGATTGATCTTTGCCTTATATTTCCCGTATAAAACAAGATCATTTTCCTCGAGGCCGATTTTCGATGCTACGGTCCGTACATCATCAAGCAATGAACTTTTATCAGTACTAACACCATTTCCGTTACTCATATTGGTAACTCCTATATTGTAGTTTTAATTAATTTTTCCAAGGGGCATAATGTACAGGGGATGTTCACCGTTTTCTAATTCCATAACACGAGATACACCTTCATCCTGAAAAGCTCCGATAACGACTGTCCCTACATCCATTGCAACACCCTGCAGGTAAACATTCTGTGCAACGTGTCCTGCCTCCATATACACATAACGGAGTGCTCGCTGTCCGTACCGCTGTTCTGTACGTTCAAGTACACCCGTTATTACCATAACCACCGGAGCATTCGTAACAGATGGTTGACGAAGTGAAACTTCAAAAAGACTTTGCCGCAGATCACCGTTTATTTTTTTCTCGAGTGTATGCTCTCTATTATTGTAACGGTATACGCCATCCGCGACATCTGCGAGACCGGTAACCAGCAGGTATATCTCCATCGGAAATGTTGCACCGGCAGACGGTGCTGTCCGAAACCCCGACCTTTCGTCGGATATACCCTGGGCAGACCAGGCTAATTGTGAAATTTCCCGCAACGTCAATGGTTCATCGGAATAACTACGGATCGATCTGCGCTTTTGCAGTGTTTGTTCGATCGACATTGTACCCGACAGGTCCGGTTTTGGTAATATAACAGTTTTTGTTTCGTTCATATTATTATCATTGTTTTGTATTGAACAACCGAGGAAAAAAGTAATGATATATATACACAAGAGATTCATAGCGTTCAGTCCTTCCCTGATTTTGTATTCGAACCCGGAACAGTTGCTTTCAGTACAGTTCCTTCCATCGTGGTAAATATATTTTTCGTCAGGTGTGCGATTGGTTTAAGATTATGCCGCATAACGGCATCTTCGGGATATATAAGATCATCCCGCACTTCGACGGCGACAACCTCGCCGATAACCAACATATGGTCACCGCATTCGATTTCGTTTTTATACCTGCATTCGATATTTACCTGACACTCTTTTATTCGCGGTGAGGTGATTTTTACCGCGGGCAGAACCGTGAGATCTAATTTTTTAAATTCATCCGCTTCCCGGTCCAGCTGCGCGGATCCGTATACGATATCAACTAATTCCGGATCAGGAATGCCAATCGTGAATTCACCTGAATTTTTTATGATCCGATAGGTATTTGTGGACGGTCGGATAGAAACGGCGATGAGCGGCGGTTCCTTTGAAACCACGTTCCACCAGGCAAACGGTGCTATGTTATTCCGGTCATTCTTATCCACCGTCGAGATGAGTATTACACTCGTGGGAGGTGTTGCATATAAGGTTCGTGAAAGATCGATTTGCATTGTCAGTACCCTGATGATTCGTTTTATATTGTTTTTTAACCGGAGCGAAAATATCAAGGCACTCTACCGTAAAGAAATAGTGAAATTACAAAGTAATCTATTTCTCCACTGATAGTAATGTCAAAAAATATGCCAAAAAAAAGGGCTTATAAAGTAAATAGGAAGGGGTAAATCTTGTTTTTTCCACTGGAAAAAGTAAAATTTCCTAAAAACAAGAATTTTAGGAGGTATTCTAAAAAAACACCTATATGTCTCTATTTAAAAAGAGACAACGCTCATTGATTCAGGCCCGATCCATTTTAGAGAGCATAAATAATAAGAGTTCTTGTTTTTTAACTTGCTCCAATTTCTGAGCAAATTGAACAGTCAGGTAAATAGCGGCAAATGATGCAACCACAAGTATTCCCATATATCCCCGGGGTATCCAGTTCGCTCCTAAAATTGACATGACTGCGGCAATGAGTACCATTGAACCAAGTATTGTTGAGAGGGGGGTAAAAACCCGAAGATTGCTCTTGCACCTGGTGATTTCTTGTCTCACGGTAGAAAGTGAAGATTTATCTCCATTCTTACTCTTCCCTGCTCCACCCGTGTAATGCAAATTTATTTCCA
>SLQE01000039.1 GCA_007131635.1 Bacteroidota bacterium
CAAAAAATTCATTCTCACGAAATCGAGACATCGTGGACCGATGCTTCCAGCGTTGTACGTCAATCTTCGGTTGACCCCTCTCACTTTTTAACCGATAAACAGGTTGTCCCGGTGAATGCTTCCGCAGACAGGTTGTTTTCTGTAGTCACGTCGCTCGGGGGTAACCGGGGATGGTTGTATGCCGACAAATTGTGGAAAATCCGCGGGTTTATAGACAAGCAGATAGGCGGGGTAGGTCTGCGCCGCGGCCGCCGCCACCCGACTCAATTATATACCGGCGATGCTCTCGATTTCTGGCGCGTAGAAGAATATATACCGGGCGAAAAGATTGTTTTAAGAGCAGAGATGAAAGTATGGGGGAACGCCTGGTTAGAATTTGAA
This sequence comes from Bacteroidota bacterium, assembly GCA_007131635.1. GTDB lineage: Bacteria > Bacteroidota > Ignavibacteria > T3Sed10-11 > T3Sed10-11 > T3Sed10-11. Next base: position 382 of record SLQE01000039.1, read on the forward strand.
ACAAAATCCGTGACCGGATCCTCATCCGAATTAACCCAAACAGCCCGTTACTACCCGAAAGGACTCACGGGGCTGCTCTACTGGTATAGCATCTATCCGATCCACCGGTTTGTATTCAAAGGTATGGCCAGAGCAATCGGTAAGCAGGCTGAAACGGAAAAAACCGCAGAAACATCACCGGTATGAAATCAAACAAAAAAATCATTTCATATGTGAAATTTAGAAATACCGCAGGTAATATTTACCGGTGATATTTACCAAGCTGTTACCTTCCTCTTGTTTCACGATAATCTGTCATAATAATTCGTCTTTTTGCACAGTATTCACTATTATTTTCGCAGGGATCTATACCTTCTGATGGCATGATATTTGCTTAAACTATATAACACAATATGGACGCTATGAATTAGGGTCATATAGCGGATTATTTGTTATACTAGCAGGCAAATGCATGGATCCCAAAAAAAAGGCAAGAGAACATCTTGTCGCTGCAGAGAAACATATAAAAAACTCGGAATTCGATCTTGCGCGCAATGAAGTACTAAAAGCGCAGGAGTTGGACCCGTCCAACGTCTATACCTTTGCCTTTCTCGAGCGGATTGATTTCTTCAAGCAACAGAGTTCCAGAGAAGAGATTGTCTCCCCCGCTGCATCATCACAGAATGATATTGTTGATAATGATAAAGTTGAAAAACCGTCGGAAACGGATGATAAAGAGATCATCGATGAGCCACCTGTACCGGATACAACAGAGACAGATGAATCAAAAGAAACGGTGGACCAGGAACACTCCGAAGATCCCATCTACCTGGCTATTTTAAATTCTATCCAGGATTATCAGAATCAACTCAGCGTATTAGCAGACCGGGCAAAAGAGCTCAGACATTATACCGATATCTCTCCTGTCATTCATAGGGCGGATAGCATTAAGGACAGGATAAAAACGGCACGGGACGGGCTCAGTGAGTATCAGGATACGGAATTATATAGCGCACATGAAAAGATTATTCTTGATGTCGAGGATGAATTAAAAACTTTAGATGAACGCATCAAATCTTTTCAGGAACCGGCCGATGACGGGACTATCCCGCCGTCCGATCAGTTATCAATTATCAGCTCACTGGAAGGAGAACTCGCCGACTTCAGCGATACGATCCGGCAGAGAACGGATACATATTCGGAAGAGGATGTCAGAGAAAAATTATCGGGTTTCGAAAGACGACTGGATGAATTAACACAGTCGATGGAATCCAACCACCTCATCGAAAATAAGTTTCAACATATACAATCGTTACTCGATACCGTCGAATCCAAAGCCCGCACACTATCTTTACCGGATGTCCCCGAAGAAACAAGCTCTCAAAAGAATCAATATTACGAAGAATTAGTAAGAAGGGTCGATGATTTACAACGATCCATTTCATCCTACGATGAGATTCATAAATCAACCGATGAATTACGCTCGGAGCTATCCCAACTGGAGAACCAGCTTCAGAAACTGCATGAAGAAGTTCGCAGTCTCCCTCAATCGACTTCAGAATATGAAGAAATACGGGAACAGATCAAAGGTCTGTCAACACAACTCGAAGGTACAAGACAACCCATTACCGAGCTTGAACGGCAGTTGCAGCAATTACAACAGGATGTCGGAAAGAGTACAGAACCGCCTGAACATATCGAAAATTCAGATGCATTGCGTCCTGAAATAGATACATTAAAAAGCGAAATTGATAGAATTAACGTTGAAATGCGTAATGCACTGCAGGCAACCTCCGGACTCGATGAACTGCGCGGGCAGATTAATGCCCTTACAGCGTATCTCGACACCATCGGAGAACCACTCCTGGATCTTGAAAAAAAGGTGCAACAATTAAGTCAGGATATACCGCTGAAAGAACCTTCACCGGGTGATACCGCTGATCTGAGCGAATTTCAATCAGAAATGAACAGACTCAAGGGAGAGATCGAGAAAATCTCGGATGAGGTGCGCAATACAGTGCAGTCGTCAACCGAACTTGATGAACTGCGTCAGCAGGTCCGGGCTCTCTCTTCCCGGCTCGAAGCATCCGGCAAACCGCTGTCCGATCTCGAGCAGCGGGTACAGCAACTTAGCGAGGTCATCGGCAGGAAAGCGGATTTACCGGATGGTATCGATGATCTGAGCGGATTTCATTCTGAAATGCTTTCGCTAAAAAATGAGCTCGGGAAAATCTCCGGTGAAGTTCGTGATGCAAGGGAGGAAATAACAGGAGTCGACGAGCTGCGCAAACAGATACAATCTCTTACATCCTATCTTGAAAAAATCGGCGAACCGCTCCTTGATCTGGAGGAGCGGGTACAGCAACTCAGCGAGGACATCGGCAGGAAAGCGGATTTACCGGATGGTATCGATGATCTGAGCGGATTTCATTCTGAAATGCTTTCGCTAAAAATTGAGCTTGGGAAAATCTCCGGTGAAGTGCACGATGCAAAGAAAAGAATAACCGAACACGACGGATTGCGCGTACAAATCAGTGAACTCTCTTCCCGGCTTGAAGCGTCCGGAAAACCCTTGTCGGATCTCGAACGGCGTGTACGACAATTAAGCCAGGATACTTCCGGATTATTCCGGCAAAGTGAGAATATTGAAAAGTTAGAAAAACAAATCGTCGGTTTACAGGAAAGGACAAATCAACTACAGAGTCTTCCCTCTCGAATCGAAGATATTATCGATGCACAGCAACACCTTACCGGAAATTATGCCGACCTCGAGCAGAGATTGCAGAATTTTATTCTGGATGGGACAAACAAATTCGTCAGGCACGAGCACGTTGAGAATCTGAAGAAGGATATTCAATCGCTCCGTAAACAATTGGACGATATCGCGAGCGCGACCGATAAAATAAAAGATTTTCAACAAGCTCATGCCGAAACAATCTCACTATACAAAGATCTGGAAGAGCGTTTCGTTACGTCTGTCAAAAACCAAGCGGAGCAGCGTGCTATTCACAGGAATGACCTCAATGAGCATGCGGCAGCCCTGGAAAAAAATCTTTCAGCACTTCAGAATGAATCGAAAAGAAAACAGAGTGATATTGAGGATAGATTATCCAGATTAGCCGAAAATAGCACAGCGCTAAAACTGAAACTTGATTACGAGATCGAATCGCTGAAAGCATCGGGCTATGACCGGGTTTCTTATCACAAAATAGAGGACAGACTAAGTGCGTTAGAGGATCAACGCGAAAAAGAACGGCAGGATTATCAATCAACGCTGGCGAAAATGGCTGAACAACTCAATACGCTGACACGGAAAGTCGAGAGCGATCACCGTGAGCGACAGGAGTCGGAAAAGCGAAGATTAGAAATCGGGTTGAAGTATTATAAATCGGCAGCAGAGGATGCATGGGAACATGGCGCGCCGGATGCCGACCGGACGGCGGAGCTTCAAAATCTCGCCGATCTCTTCTCGATACCCGAACCAGTCGAAAAAGAGATCCTCCGCGAAGTGAAATTAAGGAAATACAGCCAGGCGGTAAAGAAGACAATATCTGATAAAAAAGGATCAAAAAAAGATGGTCCCTCGCTTGAACAACTGCGTCAACTGTTTGCTGTTTCCCTTGAGGAATATATGGAATATGAACCCGTGCTCCTCAACGAACTTGTTTCAACACAATATCACGGTACCGTTATGGTGATCTCCGATGATACCTCAACACGTGAGGACCTGTCTGAACGATTAAAGTCAACCGGTTTTATTGTACTGCATATTTCCAGACCCGAATCAGTTCCTGAAAAAATCGATTCGGTCAATCCGCAGATCATCATTTGTGAAACGTCATTTCGGGCGACGGCAATTAAGGGTATTGAATTATTACGAGATCTCAGAAAAGATAAAAAATATAGTCATATGCCGTTCATTCTGTTCGCAGAGCCGTATGAAATGGCCGCGGTAAAGAAAGAGTTGAAGGAGATGCATGATGCGGTTCTCATAAAACCTGTTGAATTTTATGATCTGTTAGATACAATCGACGACAGGCTTAAGAAAGTCCGCGATCAGCTTAGCTCACGGAATTTTGAATAATGTGTATGATGAGAAAAGTATTTTACGTTGAATATTGTAACAAATAATAGGCCATAGAATAATGAAAGAACGTATACTCATTGTGGATGATGAAGAGGGTCTGCGCACGACGATGCAGCACCAGCTCCGGGATGCGGGTTTCACGGTAGAATCTGTCGAAAGCGGAGAAGAGGCACTCACATCAATGAAGAAAAAATCATATGATGCCGTGCTTCTCGATATACGCATGCCGGGTATGGACGGTCTGCAGGTACTTAACCGGGTTGTTAAAGAGTACCCTGCCACCGAAGTTATTATGATGACCGGGTTCGCGGATTTTGTGGATGCAGTCGAAAGTCTCAAATCCGGTGCACGCGACTATCTTGTAAAACCTGTCCATCCTATTGAACTGGTTGCACGACTGAACGGGATCTTTAAAGACAGAGAGTTGCGGTTGACAATCCGGGAAATGCAGCGGAACTTCTCTTCGGTCGCGCTGCATAGTCTGCTCAGCCCCGTGAACTCAATGAGATCGATTCTCGACCACGTCATTAAAGGGCGATCCGGTATGCTTTCAAAAGAGCAGAGCTACCTGCTGACCTATGCGAGGAATCTGGGCGACAAGACAATTGGCACTATGAGACATCTGTCCGGTCTTTCCGGACCGCAGGGTACGAATCCTCTCTCACAGGAAAAGAAAATTATCGATATCGGGATACTCGCAGAGAGTGTTGTTATCCGGTTTGAGATACTTGCCCGGCCGAAGGAAATACAAATGAAAAAGATAATATCGCGTCCGCTCCCCCCGGTTTTGTGCGAACCCGATAGTATTATGCAGGCAATCAATAACATTCTCGATTATTCCCTTGAGAATTCTATTAAAGAAGGGACAATTTCTCTCACTATCTCAAAAGAAGTCAATAAAACAGCAGATGACGACGGAAACCCCCGTCTGAAAATAACAATCAGGGACAGCGGTGTAGGCGTAGCCAACGAGGGATTATCTCTTGTTCTGGATAAAGAAGGCAAAAAGGATGAAAGCACAGATTTGTCACCGGATTTATCGATAGCCGAAATCGGACTTGCAATATCTAAACACATCATCGAGGATCATGGCGGTACCTTCGAACTGAAGTTCGATCCCGGCAGCGGCAATATCTTTGTGGTCACTCTACCTGCAGCTGAATAACTCAGGGGGAGACCATGCATGCCGACGCCCCGGTTGAAACTTCAGCCGGGGCGTTTTTTTTATTTTTAGTTCTTCTCTTCTTTTACTGCAAGCTGCCCGCAGGCACCGTCGATATCGATTCCGCTGCTGCTGCGAAGCATGACCGGGAAATCGCACTCGTTGCGCAGTCTCTCCACAAACCGTTCCAGTGCCTCCCGTGTGGGTGACCGGAAGGTATTTTTCATCTCTGAATTTTCCGGAAGATAGATAGGATGGAACGGGATAATGTTAAGTTTACAGGGCACCTTCCCTGAAAGCTTCTTTAATAGTTTTATATCTTTTTCCGTATCGTTCAGTCCCTCGAAGAATATATACTCGAACGTCACGCGCTGTCTTGTCTTCTTCCAGTAATATCTCGCAGCTTCGAGGAGTTCTTCGGTATTGTGTTTTCGGTTTATCGGCATGATACGTGTACGGAGCTCGTCGTCGAGCGTATGGAGCGAGATCGCAAGCTTTGCCTTCCTCCCTTCATCTGCCATTTGCTTTATCTTTTTCACATACCCCACGGTCGATACGGTAATGCGCCGCGGACTGATGCCGATCCCCTCGTCGTCGCCGATTATATCGATCGAGTTCATCACATTATCATAATTCAGCATCGGTTCCCCCATTCCCATGTAGACGATGTTGCTGATGCGACGGGGTGCATGCCGCTGCGCCTCGATTATCTGACCGATGATCTCACCGACGGTGAGATTACGATAGAATCCCATCGTGCCGGTCGCGCAGAATTTGCAGTCCGCCGGACATCCGACCTGCGTGGAGATACAGAGGGTCAAACGCCGCATATCTTCCGATATTTCCTCGACATCGTTCTGGGGAATGAGTACGCTTTCGATTTTCAAACCGTCTTCGAGCCGGGAAAGAAATTTTATTGTTCCGTCAATGGAAGAGACCTGTTTTTGTTCGCCCGCAGGCAGAGAAAGAGCAGTATGTTCTTTCAACACCTCGCGGAATACAGCCGAAATATTGGTCATCTCATCAATGGACTGCACGCGTTCTTTATAAATCCACCGGAAGAGCTGGTCACCGCGA
>SLQE01000087.1 GCA_007131635.1 Bacteroidota bacterium
CCCGCCGGAGGCGGGTGCGGTACGGCGCCTTATAACACAATCTCGATTTAATTTCTTTTAACCTCTACCGTACCACTCTTGCCCGCCGAGGGCGGGTGCCCCACCATAGGCGGGTGCGGTACGGCGCCTTATAACACAATCTCGATTTAATTTCTTTTAACCTCTACCGGACCACGCTTGCCCGCCGAAGGCGGGTGCGGTACGGCGCCTTTTTGAATTTATTATTGCTAATTGAATATTGTTTATTTAATATTGGTATTTCGCGAGATCAGAAGTCCCACCCACAAAGCCTCAATAATCATTATTCAATAAGCAATATTCAATATCAAAACCCCACCGCCTGGTGGGATGGGCGGCGGGGCAGCTTAAATATAATGAGGTAGTTTACTGTATACCCTGCTCACGCAGGATATCTCAAAGCCCGCTCGTACCTCGATTGCGGGCAGAGCGGGAAACGGGACTCGAACCCGCGACATCAACCTTGGCAAGGTTGCGCTCTACCAGCTGAGCTATTCCCGCTTTTATAGTCTTCAAAATTAGTATGCCATCGCTCTCCTTATTGGAACTTACAATAGATAGCATACCGTTCGAAGAACGTACTAAATATAAAAAATTCTCCGAAGGAACGCAAGTTCATTCCGGCAAACCACCGGCGGGTTCAATAACTTACATTTTTTCGTTATATTGTACATATGGAAGCTCTCAAAAATACCGTTATTTCGATAATTTTTTCAGCAGTATTTTTACAAACCGGATTTGGACATCAAGTACGCGCTTCTGAAGAGGAGCTGATAACTCTGGAAACAGATATTTCGATTATCCAATATCCTCCCCGCCTGGAGAATGTAGCACAACAAATCGTGCGGGTATATCCCGCAGTCAGGTATGAACTCGAACAAACGCTGCAATTAGGAGTCGATTTTAAACCAACCATCCTACTGATGAACGATCGTCGCCGTTTCAGGGACCTGGTCGGGAATGAATTTGTCGTCGCAATAGCCGTACCGCAACATGATTTAATGGTGATCGACTACACACGAATGATCGATAATCCCTTTATGCTGCGGACTACTCTGAAGCACGAGTTATCTCACTTGCTGTTAAATCACCATATCGATAACAGATTACTACCCCGGTGGTTTGATGAAGGAGTGGCTCAATGGATTACGGGCGGTATGAGTGAACTGGTGAACGATCCCGGTTGGTCGGTTCTCGAAAGAGCTGTTATGCGCGGCAACATTATGAGGTTTGACGAGCTTGAAACATTTCCATCGGCCAGAGCAGAAACTATGCTCGCTTATCAACAGAGCAAAAGCTTCATCGAGTATATAGCAGAGACATACGGTAGCAGTGCACTCGTCGACATTATTCATCAGATGAGACACGATGCATCGGTTGACCGTGCATTCGCAATGGTTCTTCCGCATAGCCTGCGACAGGTAGAACAAAACTGGGGTGCCCATATTCAGGCACGTGTCTCCTGGATTACATATATCAGCAGAAACATATTCCAGTTTATCTTTCTGATTGCAGCATTACTGGTCATCGTCGCTTTTATTAAAAAAATTATTCAGAGGAGACGATACCACGATGATGATGACAGTGAGCAATTACCAGCGAATTATAGCTGAAGCCCAGGTAAATCCCGAACCAAAGGAGGCCAGACATACAAGAGAATCCTTTTTGATCAGTCCCTGATCAACTGCCTCGCTTATCGCAATCGGTATTGAAGCTGCGGTCGTATTACCATATCGTTCGATATTACTGAAAACTTTTTCTCCCGCTATTTTTAATTGATGCGTTATTGCTTCGGTTATCCGCAGATTTGCCTGATGGGGAATAATAAGATCGAGATCGCCTATACCGAGTCCGGTTGTTTGTAATGCTTCGTTTATGACTTCCGGAAATTTTTCCACTGCATGCTTAAACACAAATCTGCCTTCCATTTTCGGAAAGATACGATCCGTGTCGAGTAATTCTTTCGTCAATGGCGGATGATCGTTTACCGACGGAGCATCGGCCCAGAGTTTATTTGCATAACGACCGTCTGCGTGAAGATGTGTTGTAAGAATTCCTTTATCACTGTTATCAGTTGCGGTGATTACTGCGGCGCCTGCACCGTCACCGAAAATAACCGAGACATCCCTACCGCGTGTTGTCAGATCAAGAGATGTGCTTTGAATCTCGGCACCGACAAGTAACACGGTGTCATATTTCCCTGTTTTTATGAACTGATCCGCCACTGAGAGTCCGTACAGAAATCCGCTGCAGGCATTCCGTATATCCATAGCCGGGACGCCGGGGATCTGTAATTTATCCTGCAGAAAACACCCGCCTCCGGGGAATGCATGATCCGAAGCCATACTCGCAAATAGTATTAACTGAATGTCTTCCGCTGTTTTACCGGCCATAGCAAGTGCTTTGTTTGCGGCGTTGTATGCTAACCCCGACAGGGTATCTCCATGCTGCACCCACCGTCGCGTCCGGATACCGGTTCTGCCGACAATCCATTCATTTGAGGTATCCATTATTTTTTCAAGATCGAAGTTAGTAATTACCCGTTCCGGTAAATAATGTCCGATCCCGGTTATCTGAGCATTTCTCATATTTCTACCTTTTTCGTCAATGTACTTTCTATTGCAATGTCTCTTCGAATAATTTCAGAATACGTTTATATTGATCTGTCCAACTTGACGGTTCGATAAACGAATGATCTTCGACGGGATAGAGTGCCACCTCCCAGTTATCTTTTCCCAGCTCGATCAGGCGCTGGGAAAGGCGGACAACATCCTGAAAATGCACATTCCTGTCGATCATCGGTGCCGTTATGAGGAGCGATCCTTCAAGTCCTTCGGCGTGAAATATAGGTGAACTGCGTTGATAATATTCGTGGTTCTCAAAAGGAATATCAAGTATGTTCGACGAGTACCAGTGAGCGTAATGAGCCCAATCCGTTACCGGTCTCAGGGCGGCACCGGAGGCAAATGTACCCGGGGCGGTAAACATAGCCATAAAGACAATGAATCCTCCGTACGATCCACCGTATATTCCGATCCGCTGCGGATCGATGCCGTGCTCATCGACCAGATATCGTGCACCGTCTATGTGATCGTCGAGGTCCTTTCCACCCATATGCGTATAGATTGCAGTACGCCAGTCACGACCGAGTCCTGCACTCCCCCGGTAATCAATATCAAGCACCGTATATCCTTTATCGGCGAGCAAATTGTGGAACATATATTCACGGAAGTAGGTACTCCACCATCGATGTGCGTTTTGCAGATATCCGGCTCCATGCACAAAAATAACCGCAGCACCATTCGGATCGTCGGGCGTATATAAACGTGCCGGCACCTCAACACCGTCACGTGCTTTAAAGAGAATAATTTCCGGTACGCGCCAATCGTAAGAAAGAAATTCCTCTGACGGAGTGTTTGTTATGCGAACAGGAGTTGCTTCCGGTTCATTGTCCATAATGTATAAATCCGGAGGTTTATTTTTAAACGAATGAAGGAATGCAATCCGATCTTCCTGCGGAGAGATATAGACATCGTTTCTTCCTTCAAACATAGTTATCCGGGTTCGTTCTCCTCCCTCCAGCGGCATCCTGTAGAGGTGCCGCTCTCCGAAATGTTTTTCGTTGGTGACCAGGTACCACATCTCCTTATGCACGGATATCTCCGCACTATAGATTTCAAACCTGCCTCCGGTGAGCTGCCGTTTACCAGTTCCGTCAAAATTCACCGTATAAAGATGCGAATAGCCCGATTCTTCCGACTGAAAATATATACGTTCCGAATCCGGCATCCAGCCGACAGAGGCCTGCATCCCCCATCCTCTGATTCCCGGTCCACCAAGCCAGGCCTCATCATACTGATATTCAAGAATTCTTTGTACAGATGCCTGTGCGGGATCAAAGCCTGCTATCCAGCGATGTTTATTATCCTGAGAAAACATCTGGAAAAAAGCATAATCTCCGTCCGGAGACCAAACGACCGGCCCATACATAATATCTGCGGCATTCCAGGTGCCGTTACCGTTATTCAGCACATCGAGTGCCAGGTTCTTTACCGTATCCTGCCCGGTGTCATACACATGCATTGACATCGCCATTTGCGGATATCCAGTTTTTGATCTGCTCCGGATCGTCTCCGTATACCCGCTTTCCGTAACATAGTTCGGTATCTCGGTAGGTTTTGCCTGTGCATTCTGCTCGGTTAATACAAATGAAATATACCGTTCGTCCGGAGAGAGAACAATATTCGAAATCGATTTATTTCCAGTAAAATACGGTGATGGGTAGGACGGTCGGAGCGCTTCACGCAATGCTTCCCCCTGTTCCCGACGCAATTTTCTTTCACGGAGGACATCAAACAATTCAAATTCCTGTTGTTGTAGATATTCTTCTTTTTCGGTGATTTCTCTTTCACGGGGTGCTGTTCCGCTTCGGAAATTCGTCAGTTGTGATAATAATCCCGTATCAATATTGTACATAAAAAGATTGTTGCCGCTCTCAAAAGATATTTTTTTCTCATCGAAGGTAAAACGGGGGTTGGATTTCCGGTCGAGGGTTTGCGTGATGCGCCGTTCATAACCTTTACCGATATCGTAGATAAATATATCGCCTTGTTTTTCATACACTTTTTTATTTCTGTCGCGGGTATACTCTCCCCGGCGGGCAGGCAAGTCGATATATGTTTCCATAGGAACCCGTTCCGGCGTACCACCCTGTGCAGATATGACATACAGGGAGTCCCCCTCATCCGATGCGGTTCTCCATCGAAAAAATAATTCCTCTCCGTCTTCGGACCAGAATACGTTCCCCGGTGAAGTACCCATCCAGGAGGCATCACGCATGATAAAATCGACTGTAAGCCAACCGCGTGACGGCTCTGCTGCGTAAAGTGAAAGAAAGGATATTGTAATGAAACAGACGATCATACATCGTTTGTGTATCATAGTTCTCACCTTATAGTTTTACAGAATTGATCGTTTATTTTTTTGAGGACGCGAAAATACCGAGTATTAACAAAAACCAACCGGCGAGAAATGATACTCCGCCGAAAGGGGTTATGGCTCCGACCCAGCTTTTTCCGGTGAGCGAGAGAATATATAAACTTCCGGAAAATAACAGTATCCCCGTGACAAACATCCATCCGGCAAACCGGAAGTATGTATCTTCCCGCCTGTCGAGCATCAGCCCGGTTAGCAGTAATCCGATTGCATGGTACATCTGATACCGTACCCCCGTCTCAAAGACATTCAGATAATGTGAAGAAACAACATCCCGTAAAGAATGAGCACCGAAGGCTCCGGCGGCGACGCCCAGGAATGCAAACAGAGCACCGAGCATTAAAAATATACGTGACATATTACTATCTCCCGATTAATGACTTTCACGGTGAACAACGGTCGGCGATGCCTGATCGGTCGGTAACAACAGTATCTCTGCACACTGCACGTGCTGCGGCCTTGTTGCCGCGAAGAGCACTGCCTCGGCAACATCCTCTCCGGTGAGAGGAGTTATATCGGTATAGACTTTTTTCGCACGTTCCACATCACCCCGGAACCGTACTTCACTGAATTCGGTTTCAACGAGTCCGGGATCTACGGTACATACCCTGACGGGTGTGTCGACAAGATCCAGCCGCATGCCTTTGGTCAGTGCATCCACGGCAAACTTTGTCGCACAATAGACATTTCCTTTCGGGTACACTTCACGACCTGCAATTGATCCGATATTAATAATCGTCCCTTTTCCGCGCCGGACCATACCGGGGATGACCGCCCTGCTCACGTACAGCAGTCCCTTTATGTTTGTATCGATCATCTCCTCCCAATCCTGCAGCTTTCCTTCGTGAATTTTATCAAGTCCCCGGCTCAGGCCGGCATTATTCACAAGGACATCAATATCTTTCCAGGGATCGGACAATGTATTAATCGCTTCTTCGACACTTTTTTGGTCGCAGACATCTAGATTAAGAATTTTGACTTTGGAACTATAGCTATTCAACAATTCCGATGCCAGCTCCTCGAGTCGTTGAAGTCTTCGCGCAAAGAGCAGCAGTCGGGCACCGGTCCCGGCAAATTTTCGGGCACATGCTTTGCCTATTCCGCTGCTCGCTCCGGTAATGAGAACTGTTCTATTTGTAAATTGATTCATATTTTTTCTTTTATAGTGTTAGGTGAATGCATCAGGTTTTCAGAAAATCCCACATCGTTCCTTTGTGTAACTGAGAATCGGACGGAGAAAGTTTAAACAGTTTCGCACCGTTTTCCCAGAATATCTTCTTTTTTTCGCTGATCGGCAATTTCAGCTCATCCATAAATTTAAGATATGTTTCCATGGTGGATATCGGCCAGTCTGTCCCATAAAGGAGGCTGTTCGGATCCACACCAAAGAGTACCATCTCCTGCAGTTGTTTTCTCATAAATACTTCGAATCGATCGGTAAAATTTCCGAGCACAAGACCGGATATATCGGTATACACATTGTCATTTTTATAGACGACTTCCATAGTATCGCGTGTCCATGGATTGCCGAGATGACAGATGATAAATTTCACGGACGGGAAGTCGACCGCCACATCATCCACGTGAATCGGATGGGAATATTTAATCTTACCGGTCGGTGAATATGTATCCCCGCTGTGAATCATAACCGGGACATCAAATTCCCCGGC
>SLQE01000083.1 GCA_007131635.1 Bacteroidota bacterium
CTTTAAATATATTTAAAAAATTGAGGAACTTAAATTCTTTTTGTATTTTCAGGTATAATCAAATAAAAACACATAGAGATTTCGATGGTTAGAAATATCATAAAAGCCCCCCGGGGCACGACTATAACCTGTAAAGGTTGGCTCCAGGAAGCCGCCCTGCGGATGCTAATGAACAATCTCGACCCGGAGGTTGCCGAAAAACCCGAGGATTTAATCGTTTATGGAGGCACCGGAAAAGCAGCGAGAAACTGGGATGCCTACAAAGCAATTGTCAACAGCTTATCTGAACTTGAAAATGATGAGACATTGCTTGTCCAGTCGGGCAAACCGGTTGGAATATTTAAAACCCACAATGACGCACCCCGTGTTATAATTTCAAATTCTATGCTGGTTCCGAAATGGGCGACCTGGGATGAGTTCAGACGCCTTGAGGGGTTGGGGCTTACTATGTATGGACAGATGACTGCCGGAAGCTGGATTTATATAGGTACACAGGGAATCTTACAGGGTACGTATGAAACATTTGCGGAATGTTCAAGGAAATATTTTCAGGGATCGCTTTCCGGTAAATTTCTCGTGACTGCGGGGCTTGGCGGTATGGGGGGAGCTCAACCGCTTGCCGCCACTATGAACGGCGCGGCAACGTTATGTATAGAAATCGACAAAGCACGTATTGAAAAAAGACTGGCAACCGCCTATCTGGACGAGATGAGCACCGACCTCGACGATGCGCTCAAAAAAATAACAGATGCGAAGAAAAACAAACGTGCTCTATCTGTCGGTCTCACTGGAAACGCGGCAGCGATTTTACCCGAACTCGTCAAGCGGGATATCATCCCCGACATAGTAACGGATCAAACCTCGGCTCACGATACGTTAAACGGATACGTTCCCGCGGGAATATCATACGAAGAAGCACTGGCATTAAGACAGACCGATCCAAAAGAATATATCAGACGCGCACAGCAATCAATTACCGAACATGTCAGAGCTATGCTTGAACTTCAAAAGAGAGGTGCTTTAACCTTCGATTACGGTAACAACATACGCGGTGAGGCCAAAGATAACGGTGTGGAAAATGCATTCGATATTCCGGGTTTTGTACCTGAGTTCATCCGTCCGCTTTTCTGTGACGGGAAGGGACCGTTCCGCTGGGCGGCTTTAAGCGGAGATCCGGAAGATATTTACCGAACGGACCGGGCAGTCATAGAGACATTTCCGGACGATGAGCCCCTTATCCGATGGATACAACAGGCAGGTGAAATAATTAAATTCCAGGGATTACCTTGCCGGATATGCTGGCTCGGATACGGTGACCGTGCAAAAATGGGTAAAGTATTTAATGACCTGGTGGCAAAAGGTGAGGTGAAAGCACCAATCGTTATCGGCAGGGATCATTTGGACTGCGGATCCGTTGCATCCCCGAACCGTGAAACAGAGAGTATGCTCGACGGCAGTGACGCCATAGCCGACTGGCCTATTCTCAACGTTTTGATGAATACAATCGGAGGAGCAAGCTGGGTTTCCGTACACCACGGCGGAGGAGTCGGGATGGGTCTATCCATTCACGCGGGAATGGTTATTGTCGCAGATGGCACAAAAGAGGCAGAACGGCGTCTCGAACGGGTACTGACCTATGATCCGGGTATGGGTATAATCCGCCATGCCGATGCCGGCTATGAGCGGGCGATTGACAATGCGAAGAAATTTGGCGTTACAATACCAATGCTCAGGTAACAGATAAGATATGAAGGAATACCAATGACTTTCAGAGAACAAAAAGAGATGATCGACGAACTCCGCGATTATGAACGAAAGATGTCGCGGGATGAACTGGAGGATTTTCAGATGTACGTGAAACGGCACAAAGACGACGAGGAGCTCGATGCATTGTCGATGAAACGACTAAAAGAAATGCACATTAAATATTTTATTAATCGTCCGCGTAAACCCTTTATAGATCCATTTAAGAAATGAAACCAACCCGTATTTCCCGCGCCGGAGAAACTGAACTTAGCATAACCTGGGATGACGGTCATAGCAGCGTATATCCTTTCCGATTATTACGGGACAATTGCCCCTGTGCTACGTGCAATGAATACAGCGATACGCAGAGTTCCCTTTTACCATTGTATAAAGAAGGCAAATATTCCCTCACCGGCGTGAAACAGGTCGGCCAATATGCCGTTCAGATAACCTGGCAGGACGGACATGATACGGGTATATATACCTATGAAATATTGAGAAGATTATGCCGGTGCAGGGAGTGTATCGGCGATAAAAAATAGAAAACCCTCTCACTGCACACGCAGTTGAGAGGGTTGAAGCCACGTGTTTATATACCGAAATTGTTACCGATAGTTTGTATTTCCGGGCAACAATTCGGTTTATGGTTGTATTTATGTGACCATGGATGGTTTATGTCGATACGGACTGATCTTCGCCGTTTACCTTTGAGAGTAAATCGGTTTTGACATGTCCTACGGTTTCGCCGAGTGCATCGATGAACTTTTCAAAATCTTCCTTATAAAGAAAAATTTTGTGTTTCTCATAACTATTCTCACCGATCCGCTTGCTCTCGGTTATCGTAATGTAAAAGTCCTTTTGCGACTTGGTTGCTTTTACATCAAAGAAATATGTCCGCTTTCCGGCACGAACACGCTTGGTAAAGATCTCTTCATTGTAGTTATTTTCCAAGGCCAACCTCCTCCTCGTTTGTCATTGTACATAGTAGTGGTTTATTAGGTTACTAGAGATTAAGTTAGTTAATTTGTCGTCATTGAAGATATGACTTGAATCACCTCCTGATGACCGTCACTTTTGATTTTCCGACTTCTGTTCCGTCTTCCGATACACCTACAATAATATAAATGCCGCTGGCAACCTGCCTGCCGGTATCGTCCCGTCCATCCCAAAATGCGATCCTTCCACCGGGAGCGTCGAAGGATCTGACTAATCTTCCATCGACCGATAGAATTTTTATCCGCGCATTTCGTACCAGTCCGTCAATTTTCATCAAATGCTCGGCAGGGATACGGTAAGGGTTCGGTGCGACAAAAAGCTCCTGAAAAGAAGGAGTAGGGGCAACAGCCACGGTTTGCAGACTTGAAATGCCGCGATCTGTGCCGAAATATACAATTCCTGTATTATCATCGAATGCGATCGAGAGCACTTCGTTCGCGAGTAGTTTATTGTTCGTGTTTCTCATATTATAATGCTCTAATAACTGTGTACCGTCCGGGGATAACAGGAAGACCCCCTCCTGGGTACCGACCCATTTTCTATTTAACGGATCAACCTCTATGGAATTGACGACCTGATCCATGAGTGTAAAAATATCCCGCACCGATGCCTGAGGATCACGGGGATTCGATATCACTCCGAGTCCCTGATTTGTTCCGACCCAAATTTCACCCCGGTTATCTTCCACTATTGCATTGATCGAATTTGACGGGAGTCCGTGTGCGGTTGTAACAATTCCCCAACCTTCGACATGACTACCTATCGATTCCTGCTCATTAAAATAAAACAAACCATCCTGACCACCAAGTGTCGTCGAGAAGGATGAGATCATCCAGACGGTATCAAATCGGTCGATGATAATATCGCCGAGTAGCGTGGCGTTCGGATTGCGCTGATTACGGAACAGGTTCAGGGAAGAGGATTCCGGTGAGAGCATTGCGAGCGGTTTCCCTTCGGACATATTATAAAGGGTAAACCAAACATTGCCTCTTCGATCTTCGGCAGCTCTGCCCGTTACGACGAAATCCGGATTTTGCGTTATTCCGACTAAACCGTCATCGACATAAAAATTCCTGATACTGCCGTCCGGGTGTACGGTTGTGATGCCTCTTCCCCAGTTACTCGCCCACACGGTGCCGTCAGACGTCCCCGACACGCGATAATAAGCATTTGACCTTAATTGTTCATACTTCTGAAAAGTGAAGCTCTTCCATTTTTCACCAACCGTTTCGGTTGGGTCATACCTGTAGAAACCTCTTCCCGATGCCCCGGTACCTGTCGCGATCCAGACTTTGCTTGACCGGTCGACATAAACGTGAGTTAATATATTCGTTTCTGGACCTTCCGGCGCTGTGGTAACCCAATTATTTTCAATAAAATATGCTATTCCGCTGTTGCTCATCACAGCAATGAGATTTTCCTCCGAATCGGCGAGGACAGTGATTTCAGACGGTAACGTTGTACCATACCGTTCGACGATCCCCTGCCGATCAATTTGATACATATCGCGGGGAGTGGATGCATACAAAGAGGAGTTAACTATGGCAAGCGCGCGTACCTCTCTATTCGAAAAACCATCGATCTGGTTCCATGTATCTCCGTTGTACCATACAATACCACCCGGAGTAGCCAGAAACGGTGTTCCGTCTTTTATGACAATATCGTTAATATGTTCGTGAGGGATGTTGTCGGCGGTTGAAAAAATTTTCCACCGATCGGGTGCGGCAAGAAGCGGATCGTTGACTTCACCGCGTGCAATCCCGAGAGGTGTCCCGACCCAGATATATGTATCATCATAAGCGATTGCCGTAACGGGAGTTTGCGTCGGGAATTGACCAAATTTTATATAGGAATCGTTAAACTCATTTCGTGAAATTGAGTAGATACTCACGCCGAAACTGGTGCCGACATAGAGCGTATCGCCGCGGGTTGCCAGGGTAGTAATATCCCTCTGCGGAAAATCTGCGCGGGTGATATCCGTAACTTTTCTCCACGAATCCTCAAGCGGGTTAAATCCATCGATATGACCGCCTGTAGCACCTATCCAGAGCGTCCCATGCATATCGACTGTTACTGCGGTTAAATCATTTGCAGATAAACCTTCGGAAGTCGTAAAAGTTTCGATTCTTTCTCCGTTATCCGTATATCCAAACATACCGCCGCTTGTTACGACATAGACAACATTTCCATGTTGTACCGCATCACGTCCCTGGTGCATAGCAGTATAATTTCGCCACTGTGCATTTCCAGAGAATGCAAGCTGTCCGACAGCACAACACATAATCAAAAAACCAACAAACCGAATCACGGATTCTCTCATCCCCGCATTAATTCAAGCAAACTTATTTTATCTGTTCCAATAATCGTACCATTTCGATCGCACCGAGTGCGGCATCCCAGCCGCGGTTCCCCGCTTTACCGCCCGCTCTTTCCATCGCCTGATCGGTCGTGTCGGTTGTTAGGACACCGAACATAACCGGACATCCGCCGCTGAGGGCAACCTGGGCAATTCCCTTTGCCGCTTCTCCCGCGACATAATCAAAGTGCGGTGTATCACCCCGTATAACGGCACCTAAACAGATAATTGCGTCATACGTTCCCGATTTACAAAGGCGCTGCGCCACGACCGGCAACTCAAAAGATCCGGGGCAATAAAAAACAGTGATAGATTTCTCGTCTCCGCCGTGACGTAGTATACAGTCTTTTGCACCGTCCAATAATCGGTCAGAGATAGTCTCATTGAATCTGCTGATAACGATCCCGAATCGGAGACCTTCGGCATGTAATAATCCTTGAACGACCATACTATTTCCTTTATTTTACGCAACAAGTCTCTTTTGCATAGCATCGATATAGTCAAGGGGAATACCATACCGGCCTATGAACGATTCATCATCTCTTTTTCCGCCGTGGAAATCCGATCCGCCGCTTTGAAGGAGATAATATTCCTCTGCAATTCCCCGGTAGTATATAGATTGCTGGTTTGTTAATGATGGGTGAACTGTTTCAATACCGTCAATTCCGGTTTTAATTATATGCAGTAGTATCGATTCGTTTAATGCTGCCGAGGGGTGCGCAATAAACGACAATCCGCCTGCTTTGGTAATCATCGCGATAGCTTCCGCCACATCGAGACGGTATTTTTCCACATACGCCGGGCAGCCATATCCGATATACTTGTGAAAAACCTCAAGGTATGTTTTCACGCTACCGGTCTTAAGCACCTCTGCCGCTATATGCGGCCGTCCAATGGAACGTTCTTCTGCATTCTGCATAATTGAATCGATATTCACGGGTATATTAAGGTTGTTTAAGCGTATCACCATTTCGCGTGCCCGTTTCACACGTTGTGCCCGAAAAAACTTTAAATACTCCTCAAGCTCAGCATTGTGATGATCAAAAAAATAACCAAGGATATGTACCTCGCGATTTCCACACATTGCGCTCAGTTCTATACCGGGGATCACCTTGATATTCAGAAATGATCCGGTTTCCATCGCCTCATCGATTCCATTGACCGAATCGTGATCTGTAATGGAAATGGCTCCGAGTCCGTTCTTCCCGGCTTTTTGTACTAATTCTTCGGGGGGATATATACCGTCCGAATAGGACGAATGCATATGCAGATCACCGATTATAGATTTTTTTACGTTTTTGTTTAAGATTTTAACACCCTCTGAGATACCGGCCGGATAAGCACGTGGATAAAAATAGCCGTACCGAGTTTGTGACTCCTTCTCCATTGAAACCAATACCGGCTGTTACGAATACATTCCTTTAAACTTCTGAAAATTTGTAATTATAATAGCATTCCCGTTTTGTTCGAGATGACCTTCACGTATAAACTGGTGAATCGTCCGTGAGATAGTTTCACGGGATGTACCCGCCATATTTGCGAGGTCCTGTTGCAAAGGGAAATCCGGTATAATAACCTGCCCTTTTTTTATCTTTCCTAAATCATCTGCCAGTTGGATAATCACGTTGGCGACGCGCCCGATAGCGTCTTTAAGCGATAGACTTTTAATCTGCTCATCGGATTTGCGCAACCGAGCCGTTAATTCACGAAGCAGTGCGATTGCGACCTGGGGGGCCTTCTCCAGCAAATGGTAAAAGTCCCGACGGTGAATCATGACTAATTCCGAACTATCGAGTGAAACAACGGTAGCGGATCTTGGTAATCCGTCTAAGATGGACATTTCGCCGAAAAAGTCTCCCGGACCGAGTATACTCAAAATTACTTCTCTTCCCTCATCATCGGTACGCACGACCTTTACTTTCCCGGATATGATAATAAAAAGGGCGGCCCCTTCTTCTTCCTCCAGAAAAATTATTCCATTTTTTTGATATTTGCGGTGTATCCCTATTTCAGAGATTTTTTTAATTTGTTGGTCGTCAAGATCACTAAAAATAGGTACAGCACGAACAAGTTCAACAATATCCATATACCCCAGAATCCCATCGTTAATAGATCGGTACCGTACATACCGGTAGGAGAATAGCGGGTTGTTCCCGGGCTAAAGCTCTAAGTTCTTGTAAAGATACATTTTACCAAGTTGAATGTCAAGAAGACAAGGTATTTTTAATCACTCGTGTTATTTTAGCCGGTTCAGGAAAACAGATTTTTAAATTTTTCATAATCCTTGATTATAAGTGTATTTCCTTTCTGTTCTACATACTCGTGACGCATGAACTGATGGATAGTCCGCGAAATTGTTTCCCTCGATGTCCCTGCCATGTTGGCGAGGTCCTGCTGGACCGGGAAATCCTCAATGACTACCTCACCTTTACGTATCTTCCCGATATCATCGGCGAGTCGTATTATAACCGAGGCAACCCGACCGACGGCATCTTTGAGTGAGAGATCTTCGATCTGTTCATTTGCTTTCCTCAAACGCCGGGTTAACTCGTTCATCAGAGATGTTGCAATCTGCGGGGAATTCTCCATCAATTCGAGAAATTCACGCCGGTGGATGATAAACAATTCTGTTTTATCCAGGGCAACAACGGTTGCAGATCGGGGAAGACCGTCAAGAAGCGCCATCTCACCGAAAAAATCTCCTGTACCGAGAATAGACAATATCACCTCTTTACCTTCGTCATCTGTCCGAACGATTTTTACTTTTCCGCTTATGATAATAAACAAAATCGCACCGATCTCTTCTTCCAGGAATACAATCGAATTTTTTGTATATTTCCGCTCCAGGCCGATTTCAACAATTTTTTTCAAGACCTTATCATCAAGTTCTGTAAAAATGGGTACGATACGCAAAAGATCTAACCGGTCCATATATTATTAACTCCTTTGTTTTAGTAACTGAATTAAGACACACTATCATTCCGGGGAATGTTCGGATACTTCTTGTTTAAAAGAATACACCCTTCTGTCTTCCGCGCATACAAACAGCCGGTCTTTCCAAATAAGCGGTGTGGTTTTTAAACGGCTTGCTACCTCATATGACCAATACAGCACACCGTCCTGCTTCGTTAAAATATAAATATGTTTATCCAGTGAGACAAAATATACAAAATTCCCCGCTATGAAGGGAGAGCTATTTACAACGCTTCCCGCGCCGAATCTCCATTGTTCCGAGCCGTCTAACGGATGCAGCGAAATGACTTCTCCCCCTGCAGTACCGACTATCAGGTGGTCTGACCCGAGCGAGGGGGCACTGTACATTCGGGAATCCAGATTCCGGCTCCATGCAACCTCACCGTCCGCTATCCGTAAACAGTATAGTAATGAATCTCTTGAAGACACGTATACATGATCGTTACCGATAACGGGAGTCGTTAAAATGGCCCGTAAAGTATCCGATGTCCATATAATATCGCCATCTTTATAATCGATTGCAAACACGAGGCCATCGGTGTTGGCAATGAAAACCATGGTACCGGTCGCCGATGGAGATGAGTGCACCATACTTCCAACCTTACGTCGCCAGTGTTCCGCACCGGTCGATGGATCATAGGCATACAGGACTCCATCGCGGGATGCGGCATACAGGATATCATTATGCAGAAGAAGAGAGGATTCAACGGGACCTACCGCATTCGACCATATTTTTTTGCCCGATAAAAGATCGTATGCAATTATGGTTTTATCGCCTCCCGCGAGCGGAAATATGATAATATGGTTATAAAACAGAGGTGATCCGGATATCGGTTCGCTTAGGTTCATTCGTCCCACACGTTTACCGGTTTCGGCCTCGATGAGATGTAATTCACCATGCAGCGTTGTGACAAACAATATATTGCCCTTTGTCAACAATGCATTGGTTGCAAATCCGCCTCCTGTGTGATAATTCCAATCCGGGACAAATGGAGGTGATAGAAAGGTCTGCCGGAAGTGCGTTCGTTCCTGTGACCCTGAGCCGATTAACCAGTCATGTTCACCCGGGGGAATCGGTTTATCAAGTTTGAAGCTTCCGCATCCTGTATAGAGATACAGCAGTACAATGAAAAAACAAGGTATAAACCGGTGTTGTGTCATCAGAAATCCCATCCGAAGAAAAATTGATGGAATACATCTTTTTGCAGGCGGGTAAAATTATCCTCGACTCGTTTTCCGATATCGTATCGCAGGACGAGCATCCCGCCGAGATTCCAACGCAATCCGGCACCTATACTTCCAAGGGTTTCCCGATACTCGCTATCCCATACACTACCGGCATCAAAAAAGACAGCCGCACGGAATGAGCCAAGCCCTATCCCCCCGAACGGGAAGAGTACACCGAGCTGATCGATGAAGGGGATACGCAGTTCGTGACTGGTGAGCCATAGTTTTTGTCCCCGAAGTGACCATCGCGGATAGCCTCGAAGGTCCCAGCTACCGCCCATGAAATACCTTCTGGCTTCTTCGCCATGATTATAAAATATTTGAAAGCGTGAAGCGTATGCCGTACGCTGTCCGAGACGAAGATAATTCCGATAATCCGCCATGAATGTATAGTAGTTTACATTTCCGTATTGAATATCGGTTGTATATGCAAGCTGTACTAAAAACCGGCGTCCATCAAGTGGACCGGTGGGTCCCCAGAGTGAATTATCGTGTATAAAAGAAACAGAATTCGAGACCATGAGGGCTTTTCGCTC
Organism: Bacteroidota bacterium; assembly: GCA_007131635.1. Taxonomy (GTDB): domain Bacteria; phylum Bacteroidota; class Ignavibacteria; order T3Sed10-11; family T3Sed10-11; genus T3Sed10-11. The sequence goes on from SLQE01000083.1 coordinate 9,835, forward strand.
TGAAATATCGTAGAAGAGCTGTTTATTCGAGTGGCTCAATGAGGACGCAAATTCCAACCGCTTAAAATGGGATAGCGGATAGCTTAACGCAAAATATCCACCGAACATCCGTTCATAAAAATACAGATCCGGATCGGTCAGATCATATCTCCTGCCCGCGAAATGGAAAATACCGTAGGTAAAGTTCGTACGCCGGAGCAACGATACACGTGACACGGCGATATTAAAACTCTCAAGAAATTCATCCTGTGATTGGGCGGTGTTAAAGATAAGGAAATTATAGCGTTCGTTCCCGAGCATATCGCTTATAGAAAGGATCGCACCGCCGCTTGTGCCGAAGATCGGATCGGTAGAGATCTGACTTTGAGCAATATCGAGTGTATAACTTGGCTGATAAGGTTTTAACCTTGCATCTACGTCGGCGCGGATTTTCTCAATATCCCAGCCGTAGAGTGTGGGCTGCAAGTCAAAAACCGATTCGTTGGATCGATCTCTTATAATTTCCGATACATTATCAAGCTTTCTGATATGAAATCTTCCCCGCTCGTAGGCGGTAAAAAGCAGTCCGTCATTGTTTGTCCAGGATGGATCAAAAGCCCCGGTGGTGAAGTCCGTTAAACGGGTGACAGAGTGAGTATTATCGGTGTCGACTTGAATAGACCAGATATTACGGACACCATCTCTGTCCGATACAAAGACAAGATGTGAACCGTCCGGAGACCAGGACGGAGAATGATAATTTCTTTTCCCGTAGGTAACCGGTGTTATTTCACCGGACTCCAGCGTATAGGTAAACAAATTATAGTAACCATGTCTGCCGTATATCGATCTGTCGGAGCTAAAGACAATTCTATCCCCTTTCGGAGACCAGGCAGGATCACGATCATCGTAGATATCATTCGTGAGTTTTTGAATCGATCCTTTTTCCCCGTTGTATATGTAAAGATTCCGATAACCGTTCATATCCACGGCAGCCACGGCCAGCCGGTCTCCGACGGGACACCAATTCGGAGAGCTCAACATCACGATATCTTTGAATCTGAGAGTTTCAATCCGTTGGTTCTTTTTGACATCGAAGAGGTGGAGTACATCGCTTTCTCCGCTTTTGGTTACAAAAGCCAATATACCTTCTTTTGAGATATGAATGGCATTCTGAAACACCCGGACCGATTCGAACTCGCTTGTCCGCTCACCTCTGATAACGACCTTCGGTTCCGGTTCGTCGTCATCGAGATTAAGACGAAACAGACTTGTATATCCGGTGTGATTCCCTACGAAATATACTTCACGGGTACCGTTAATTTCTGTATACACCGGTGAAGCATTAAATCCTTCCGAAATAATTTTCCTGCTCACACGACTCGGATGATCGCTGTCCGCCATCAGGGGATAATACTCTTTTTTAAGATGATATAACCATCGTTCGTCGAATTCCCGGTAGTCAAGGCCGATTGTTTCTTTCATAATGTCACTAAACGAACTCGAGCGCCAGAAATTTTCAAGCAACAGTAACACCGCTTCCTCCCCGAACTGTTCGGCAATGAACCCGACGGCGTGCTGACCGAGTTTATACATAAGGTACGATCCGTAGTATCTCTCGATGTTTGACAATCCGACGATATAATCATTCAGAACCGCATCGCGTAGCATCATATCTGCCTGCGTATCCCATTTGGTCGACCAGTATTCCGCAAGCCCTTCGACAAACCAGAGAGGCGGTAATCGGTCCGCAGATTTGCGCCTGTCACGCAGTACTTGTGATATTTTACTGACCATGAAGACATGGACAAGTTCGTGACGGATAACATGTTCGAATTGTGCAAAGGAACCGTTGAAAGGAATGACCACGCGCCCCTTTATAAATTCAAAAAAACCGCCTACACCTTCGGGGATAAATCCGGGTGTGACGTTTGTTTCCTGAAAATGTACATGTGAACTATAGAAAATGAGAGGGATGCGTCGTGAGACGGTATGGTTAAATGTATCCTCAAGTTGCTTAAAACTTTCTTCGGCTATGTACGCACCTCGTTCGGCGAGGTCCTGCATTCCCGAATAGAAATAAATATCGAAATGATCGGATTGTAAAATCTTCCACTCGAAATCAGTATACTGAACTTTATTCCGCCCGAACCAATAAAATTGCCCGCTCGCAAACTCTGTACACCACAAAAGCAGGAGAAGGACAATTATTACCCGCTTACCATTCATCACTTTTTACTCATCTCTTTTGATTTATTCCCATTACAATAATGTGGGAAGAACTGTTGAAAAAATCAAGATTTACACACAGGTAAAATCATCTAACCCGTTCAAGCTCGTTCTTTAAATGACCGATTCTTTCCACCGGCGTCGGATCCGTATCATTGAGCATAGCAAGATAATAACTGACCCAATCTCCGAGATGTATTACCGAGAACATCCGTGCAAGGCGGCTTTCTCCCCGCGGCGGTATCTCAATAAATCCATGGGGAATACCTTTGAGTACATCTTTCGTTATGGAAATACGCTGGACCACGCGGGGGTGATCGTCACGGTCTCTCAATATAACGATGACCATACTTTTTAGACTAGTATGGGGATGTTCCCAACCGACAATCTCATTATGATTCAGTTCGGGGAAAGTACCGCTATATGCCATATTTTTTGCGTTCTCATTCATTTGTCCCCGCCAACGCACGCCAACAGCTTCGAACAAATCGGAAGATGACCAAATGACAACGATTTTGTCATGTAATTGTTTTGCGATCGAATACGGCAGATTCTTGTCGGATATATCGATCGCCTCACCCGAAAGGGTTTTAAGAACCGTGATCGTTTCACTTATTTCGTTTTCATCAACCTCTATGAGACCCATTTTTCCCATAGCATAAAGCAGAGGAAAGAAAGAATACCCGAGGGCAGCCCGCGGTTGCAATCCTCCAGGAATTAAAATGAAAGGATGTTTTAAGCTTCCGGCTTTCTTTGCAACCTCTCCGCCCGAACTTATGCAGAATATGTTGGCTTTTCGCCGAACCGCATCTTCATACGCTTCGAGCGTTTCCTCGGTATTACCGGAATAACTCGAAATCAGAACCAGCGAATTTTTATCGACAAACGACGGCAGGGTATAATGACGATTCACGATAAAAGGCACACGCAACTGCTTCGACAGGTATGTTCTTAAAAGATCCGCACCAATGGCAGATCCTCCCATACCGGTTAGGACTATATTCGTGATGTTCTTTCCTATAGCCGGGGCCTTACATTTCCTCCCGATGACAACAGCTTCTTCAACCTGTTCAAAAAATCCCCGAATTGTACCGCGCATATCGGATGGATCGAGCTTATGAAAAGTTTCCTGTGAAAGTATCAATGCTTTATTTTCCTCTATTGCTGATTGTAAACATCTAGTACCTGTATGCTCCGGCTCCGTTATCTGTTATCCGATCGGGACATCCGGCAGTTTTGTTTTTAAAGTTCTCTTAAGGTAATCGAACACTTCCTCCGGAGTTCCAAGGGTCATTGCACGACGGCTGATCTTAGCGGCTTCTTTATAATTAATTGAACGAATAATCTTTTTAACTTCGGGAAGGACCGAGGGCACGACGCTTAATGAATCGATACCCATCCCGACAAGTAAGATTGTGGCTATCGGATCACCTGCCATTTCGCCGCACATACCGACGTGGATATTCCGTTTATGTCCGCCATCTAGTGTATGCTGGATCATACGAAGAACGGCGGGATGGAATTCCTGAAACAATTTGGTAATGGTGGGATTTCCTCTGTCGACGGCGAGGAGATACTGGATCAGATCGTTTGTACCGATGCTCAGGAAATCAACCAGGCGCGCGATTTCCCTCGCCATAATCGCAGCCGATGGTATTTCGATCATCGCACCGACCTGCATATTTCCATCGAACGGAATGTTCTTCTCTCGTAATTCGGTTTTGACATCTCTTATGTGGATCATCGCTGCGGCGATCTCCGAAACACCCGAGATCATCGGCAAAAGAATCTTTACATTCTTTTTCGTGCTGGCACGGAATAATGCACGCAACTGGGTTTTAAATAATTCGGGTCGGTCGAGAAGAATTCGAATACCCCGCCATCCCAGGAATGGATTATTTTCCTCAATCATCAGAGGATATACTTTATCTCCACCGATATCGAACACCCGTATAATAACATTGTGAGGATAAACTTTCTCAGCTGCCAGCCAGTATGCATCATACTGTTCATCCTCATTCGGGAACGTATCGCGGCCGATCAGGAGACTTTCACTCCGGAACAAACCGATACCTTCCGCACCCTGAAATCCCACAAAATCAAGTTCTTCTTCGAGATCTGCGTTTGCCGATAATGTTATACGTCTTCCGTCCGTTGTTTCAGCGGGTAGATCCCGAAGCACAACCAGTTTTTCCTCAAAGAGCGCATATCTTCTTCTTTTTTCGGTGTATCTATCTATATCCCCTTTATTCGGACGGAGAACGACAGTGCCGCTATACCCGTCAAGAATCATCTCATCACCGGTAGTCGCAACCCGACTAACACGGGAAAGCCCGACAACAGCGGGTATTTTCAATGATCGTGAGAGAAGAGCCGTATGAGAAGTGATCCCTCCCATATCGGTAGCATAGCCGAGCACGTCGTTTCTCGACAGGAGCATTGTATCTGCGGGTGAAAGGTTTTTTGCAACAACGATCGCTGTACCCTTGAAGCGCGAGAATAACCGTTCCTGCTGAATATTTCTGATTATACGGTGTTTTACGTCCCCTATATCGTCAGCGCGTTCCCGCAGGTAAGGATCATTGGCATTGAGCATTGATTCCTGGATCTTCGTCAACTCACCGTAAACGGCGGATTCGGCATTTTTCCGTTCCGAACGGATACGATGAAAAATCTGATCAAGAAGATCCGGATCGTGTAAAATCAGGATCTGGGCTTCAAAAATTCGTGCCTTTGCGTTGCCGATTTTTTGTTCGGTAAATGAAAGTATTTTATTTAATTCTTTTTCCGATCGTTGAAGTGACTGTTTTACCTGTTCAATCTCTTTTTCAGATTCTTCCGGTTCAACAATTCTTTGACTTATCTCGATGGTCTTAGGTTCGAATACGAAGACTTTCCCGAATGCAAGACCGGGGGATGCGGCAATCCCGTGGATTACGGTTCGATCATTGTTGCTGTCATTCTTATCTTCGAATGGTTTTATCTGTTCTATATATTCGGATTGATCGGACATAGTTTCTCGTTCATGTATTAGTCTTCGTCAAATCCCCGCTCGAAGACGTTTTTTATTGCCTCAAAGGCTTCCTTTTCATCGCCCCCTTCAATGCGTACGGTCAGTTCAGCTCCTTCTTCGGCAGCTAAAGACATAACACCGATGATACTTTTTCCGTTTATAGAAATACCGTCTTTGATAATGGTAAAATCAGAAGAGAATTTAGCAGCCGTTTTAACGAGAACCGCTGCCGGTCGCGTATGTATTCCCTTTTGATTTTTTACGATAAGTGTCTCTTCAATCATAACAGTATATCGGTAATCCCCTACGGTATTAATATATATAATTTGAACCTAATATTCTCTACTTAACAACATTTTCGCAAATGATATCAAGTTATCCCTGCCGGGCGTTTTCGGAAGTTTCTGTAAACATTTCTCCGCCTTGAAAGTATAATGAGCAACTGCTTTTTGAGCAGCCTCCGTCGCATTTGTCTGTGCATAAACATCAAGCACTGCCTGTATATCCTCCGTATCCCGTACCGTTCTGTTAAATACTTTTTTTAATGCGGCCTTTTTACGTTTTTTTGCGTGCTCATTTGCGTACAACAGAAGATATGTTCTTTTCCCTGTTTTTATATCATTATGCATCGGTTTACCGAGCTTGGTTTCATCGGCGACAACATCGAGGATATCATCCTGTATCTGGAATGCCAATCCGAGGAACGAGCCGAATTCTTTCAATACCCGCAACTGCTTTTTATCGGCATTTCCGATAACACCTCCGATCGCCGCTGCTATCTTGAGCAGAGCTCCGGTCTTTTTTTCAATCATCTGCAAATATCTTTCAACCGTTACATCATCCATGTACTCGAATTCCATATCAAGCGTCTGGCCCTCGCAGACCTCAAGTAATCCATCGGTAAAAAAACTCGTAATCTCCTGCAGTCGACCGCTCTTACTCTCGAGCAGCGAATGATACGCCACAGCGACCAGCGCATCTCCCACAAGGATAGCAATATTATCATTCCATTTTTTATGGACTGTCGCTCTGCCGCGTCTGGAATCTGACATATCCATGATATCATCGTGTACGAGGGTAAAATTATGTAAAATCTCCACGGCAAGTGCCGCCGGCACGGCATCTTTCCATCTCCCTCCCACTGCATCACAGGAAAACAATGTCAACAAGGGGCGGATCCGTTTGCCACCTCCGTCGAGCACATATTTTCCGGCTTCGTACATCGATACCGGTTCACGTTTCGTCAAAGCTGAAGAGATATGTCTGTTAATCTCACGTCGATATCGTTCTAATATTTTATCGAAGGTATTCATGAACTTATTCTATGCCGTAATGAATATTATCTACGCTTTTTCAATTGTACCTGCCGGAGGTCAATAACGGATCGTGCTCCTGTTAGAAACATCACACCCTTGATATCCTCAATCCATCTCCGAATTTGCTTTTTAAGAGACCGTCTACCTCCGCGTATGCCCGTCTCAAGAAATACCCGTGCTGCACCGACAATATCCGCTCCGGACGCGATTGCTTTTGCCGCAGTAACACCGTCATAAATACCCCCCGAAGCAATAACACGTAGTGCCGGAAACTCCGGACGCAGTGCAGCAACCATTTCCAGGGACTCCCTTGTCGGGATTCCCCAATCCCAGAACGGATGTGAACTGTCTCCATCGCCGCGTCGATACATTTCAATACCCGACCAGCTTGTTCCGCCTGCACCGGCAACATCTATGTATGTCACCCCTACCGATAGAACTCTCCGCGCGACATCGTCTGATATACCCGCCCCGACTTCTTTCACGATGACCGGACAATCCAGTTTTTCTACCAATAGTGCAATACCATCCAGAACACCGCTGAAATTTGTATTTCCCTCGGGTTGCAACAACTCCTGTAAAGGATTACAATGAACGACAAGTGCATCGGCACCGATTACATCCACAAGCCGGTAAAAATCGTCAATCCGATATTCATCCTGATGAAGCTTCGCGACCTCGGTTGCTCCGATATTGCCGAGCACAGGTATTGAGGGAGCCATATCTCTGACGACTTTAAAACTTTTATCCTTAAGCGGATTATCGAGCATAATTCGCTGACTCCCTACACCCATTGGTATTCCCATCTCTTCACACACCGAAGCGAGTAAACGGTTAATCGTGGCTCCCTGTGCGAACCCCCCTGTCATACATGATACCATCAAAGGGGCAATGATTTTCTTGTTTAAAAAAACGACAGCCGGATCAACGTCACTAAAATTTAACTCGGGTAACGCATTATGAACAAAATCCACGCTCTCGAAACCGGTTGTTTTCGAGTGGAAAGCGACATCTTTGTTTAACACAATATCGACGTGGTCGTGTTTACGACGGGCAGATGTACGACTTGATTCTTTATTCTTGGAAGTGGATTTACTCATATACACAGGTTAATTTTTTTCAAAATAATAATAATCGAAGCTATAGTCAATAATAGCGTATGTATGGATATATTAATTTGATTATTGGTCAATTCATTATTATATTTACTAAATTTATAATTTATACTATCATCATACCTGTTGCATTGAAGATCAAGTAAAGAAAATATGAGAGCAATTATACCCGTGGCCGGTGTCGGTACCAGACTCCGCCCGCACACATATACTCACCCGAAAGTCCTTCTCAACGTTGCCGGGAAACCTATTATAGCCCATATAATGGATAAAATCGTCGAAGACGGTATTAAAAAAGCCACCATCATCGTGGGTTATCTGGGAGACAGGATCAGGAACTATCTTGAAACGAACTATACTATTGAACTGGATTTCATTTATCAGGAAAATCGGCGCGGTTTGGGGCATGCCATCTATATGGCAAAAGATACCTTCAAAAATGATCCGCTTTTCATTATACTCGGCGATACTATTTTTGATGTTGAACTAAAAGAAGTTTTAGGAAAGAAAGAATCATCGCTCGGTGTGAAAACGGTAGACGATCCCCGCCGTTTTGGTGTCGCGGTAACCGAGAACGGATTTATCACAAAACTTGTCGAGAAACCCCAGGAACCGGTCAGTAACCTTGCGTTGGTCGGTTTATACTTAATCCAGGATCCCAATCTGCTTACCGAATGTCTTGCTGAAATGATACGTAAAGATATACGCACAAAGGGGGAATATCAATTAACCGATGGGCTACAACTCATGCTCGACCGCAATTATAAGATGACCACATTCCCCGTGGAGGGATGGTATGATTGCGGTAAACCGGAAACAATGCTTTCGACAAACAGGCATCTGCTCGATAAAACCTCGTTTGTTGCCGAGGGTTTAGAGGAGAACAACATAGTCATCCCACCGGTGTTCGTCGCAAAGACCGCTTCAGTCAGTCATTCTGTCATCGGTCCGTATGCTACCATTGCGGAAAACACAGTAGTAACCGAATCGATTATCAAAGATTCGATTATCGGAACGGGCTCCCGCGTTGAGCAGGCACTACTGGATCGTTCGATCATCGGAAATGAAGCTTTCGTAAGGGGGAATTACAAACGCATCAACCTCGGCGATTCGTCGGAGATAGATTTCAGTAACGACCCCGGAACGTAATATACACTAACAGTTTTTTAATTTACATTTTCAAAAACATGCGGAGTTAATTTGCTTATGTCATACCTATTTACGTCTGAATCTGTATCTGAGGGGCACCCGGATAAAGTATGCGATCAGGTATCTGATGCGGTACTGGATGCCGCGCTGAGGGAAGACCCGGATTCCCGCGTTGCCTGTGAATGTTTCACAACAACGGGATTGATTCTCATCGGAGGAGAGATCACTTCGAAGGCAACCCTCGACTTCCAGGGAATTGCACGGGATGTCATTCGTGAAATCGGCTATACAAGATCAGAATATAAATTCGACGCCGATTCCTGTTCGGTGATACTGACAGTCAACAAACAATCGGGTGATATTGCAATGGGAGTCGATACCGGCGGCGCGGGTGACCAGGGAATGATGTTCGGATATGCAAACGATGAGACCGACGAACTAATGCCTATGCCCATTATTTATGCACACCGGCTTGTCGAACGCCTCGCAACCGTCCGAAAAAAAGAAAACAGTTTGATGCCGTATCTCCGTCCCGATTCAAAATCACAGGTAACCGTTGAATACAGCGACGATAAAAAACCGTTACGCGTACATACCGTCGTTGTGTCCACACAGCACGATAACGGCATCACACAGGAACAAATTAAAAAAGACGTTATTGAACATATCATCAAGAAGGTTATCCCCTCAAATTTACTCGACGATAAAACGATATATCATGTCAACCCGACCGGTAAGTTCGAAATCGGCGGACCGCATGGAGATAGCGGCTTGACGGGTAGAAAGATCATTGTGGATACGTACGGCGGGCGGGCTCCGCATGGCGGCGGCGCGTTCAGCGGAAAAGACGCTTCGAAAGTCGACCGGAGTGCTGCCTATGCGGCACGACATCTGGCAAAAAATATTGTCGCAGCCGGTGTAGCAACGGAATGCATGATCCAGTTGTCATACGCGATCGGAGTTGCTGAGCCCGTAAGTATTTACGTGCATACCTACGGCACGGGTAAGGTATCCGATAACCTGATTGCCGATTTTATCAAAAAAGAGATCGATCTCACACCGAAAGGAATTATAGATCGACTTGCATTAAAACGCCCGATCTTCCGGAAAACTTCGGTTTACGGACACTTCGGCCGGAATGACGACGATTTTCGATGGGAACACCTGGATCTCGTCAATAAGTTTAAATCTTTATTATAATCTTAAACTATAACTATAGCAACGGGAGTACTATGGATCAGAAAAAAGGTCAATTTAAAGTAGCGAATCTGAAACTCGCAGATGAAGGACGAAAGCGCATCGCGTGGGCTGAATCAAGAATGCCTGTTATGATGTCGCTCATCGAAAAGTACGAAAAGACAAAACCACTCAAGGGTTACCGGATTGCCGGCTGTCTTCACGTTACAAAAGAAACCGCAGTGCTTGTGAAAGCACTTGCAGCAGCGGGCGCCGAAATCAGCTGGAGCGGTTGTAATCCGCTTTCAACAAACGATTCAGTTGCCGCCGCACTTGCAGCCGACGGATATTCTATCTTCGCATGGCACGGTATGAACGTGAAAGAGTTTTACTGGGCAATCGACCGCACGATCGACTTTCAACCGAATCTCACGCTCGATGACGGTGCCGACCTTATCTTCACACTCCACAACAAATACAGGAAACTTGCGGAGAACGGCGTTATCGGCGGAACCGAAGAAACCACAACCGGAGTAAAGCGACTCCGTGCAATGGCAAACGCCGGCGAACTTCTCTACCCGGTCATCGCCATCAACGATACCCCGACAAAATGGGATTTCGATAATGTATACGGAACCGGTCAATCGACCCTCGACGGTATCCTTCGCGCAACAAGCATCCTTTTGGCAGGAAAAAATGTCGTCGTAGCGGGCTACGGTCATTGCGGCAGCGGCGTTGCCAAACGTGCGCAGGGATTGGGTGCAAATACCATTGCTACCGAGATACAACCGACCGCAGCATTGAAAGCAACCCTCGACGGTCACCAGGTCATGTCGATGAACCAGGCAGCAAAAATCGGTGATGTTTTTGTAACGGCCACCGGCGTAAACGATGTTATACGCAAATGGCATTTCGAATCTATGAAAGACGGTGCAATCGTGTGTAACACCGGACATTATGATAACGAAATCAACCTCAAAGAGTTGAAAGAGATATCAAAGAGTGTCCGCGAAATACGTCCCAACAACGAAGAATATACTTTGAAGAACGGAAAGAAGATTTATCTGCTTGCTCAGGGCAGACTCGTAAACCTCGCCGCCGCGGAAGGACATCCGTCGGAAGTTATGGATATGTCCTTTGCAAATCAATTCCTTTCGCAGATCCGTCTTGCCGAGATCGACCGGAAAGGCGAACGGTTATCAAACACCGTGCACGATATACCGAGAAAGCAGGATGAAAAAGTGGCCGAACTGAAGCTTCGTACGATGGGTATAAAGATCGATAAGCTGACGAAGGAACAAATAGCGTACATAAGTGATTACTCGGCCGGAACGTAAGTGTGCGGGATAAGTGGGGTCCATCGGTGTGAAGGAGCGGGTGAAGGAAAGATGGTTCTCGCTTGAGCGAGGGGGTGCGTGATTGATTGATTGCATGATTGCATGGCTGCATGGATGATTCATTGAAGGCAGTTCCGGAAGGTCGGGACTGCCTTTTACTTCCCTTCATATCTTACCCCGTAGGGACACCTTGGGTGTGTAGTCTTCGTGGTTCCCGATCACCTGTGAAACCGGTACGCAGCCTGCTCCATTTCCCTCAGATTCCTGAACGGCCTCGGCGGATTCAGATGCCGTTCGAGAAACTTGTAAATGTTAAAACGAATATCGCGACCGGTGCGATGATCCATCCGGTCAAATGAATGTCCGCCCGGTATATCTTTAAATATCTCATATTCAAACGATTTATTCAGCGCTTTCAACCTGTTGATTAAATTCTCCACCTCAAGCACGTGAACGTCCTCATCGTTTGTGTTCGTATGGATCAACAACGGCGTCCGGAGTTTGTCGGCATGAAAAACCGGTGAGCGACGACGATACTCGTCAATATTTTCATGCACCATATCGCCGATATGATAATCAGCCGAGAAAAAATCCTCATAAGACGGGCGCTTCGAACCCATGCGCGCGACAAGATCGCTCACGGGGACACCGGCAAATGCACAGACATAATCGTCAGGATACTGGAAGATGTTCATAAGTGTTATTAAACCGCCGTGGCTCCATCCGA
>SLQE01000358.1 GCA_007131635.1 Bacteroidota bacterium
CTCTGATCATTTTCTTATACATCTGAATCTCTTATTATTGTGGATAAATAGAATAAAATACAAAAAGAATTTGTTTACCTCAATAAAAAAATTGTATTAATTCTCCATTACTATTGATGATGAGTAAAAATATTTCTATTATGTAATAATTACATAGTGAGAGTCTGGCAAATTGGTGCCTCAGGGGGGGGACTGAGACGTTGAGCTGTTTATACAAATACTTAATTTTTTTCCACCAAAAATTTTAATGACACTATGAAACCAAAAGGCGAAACAATTCTTATTGCCGATGATGAAATCGGCTTGCGCGACTCATTAAGAGATTTGCTTACCGTTGAGGGGTATACGGTAACGACAACCTCGAACGGCATAGAGGCCATCAATAAATTACAAACCGAACAGTTTGACGTAGCATTATTAGATATAAGGATGCCGAAGATAGACGGGTTTGAAGTTCTTCGCTACGTACAGCAAAATTGCCCGTTCACCCAGCCGATAATGTTGACCGGCCTGATCGATGTAAAGCTCGCGGTGGAGGCCATACGTCTCGGTGCATATGATTATATCACAAAACCATATTCATCCGATGATTTATTGAAAGTTATTATTCGCGCACTGGAACGAAAAAACCTTTTGATGCAAAACGAAGTGATGAAATCGGAATTACAGCGACTTTCAGGTTCTTCCGAGATCATCGGTGACGCGGCCAGTTTTAAAAAAGTGTTACGTCTCGCCGCAAAAATTGCACCGACAGAATCGAGTGTGATGATTTACGGACATAGCGGAACCGGCAAGGAGTTAATTGCTAATTTTATTTATAAGAACAGTCTGCGGGCGGATAAACCATTTGTTGCATTAAACTGTGCATCGATTCCGGACAGTTTAATCGAAAGTGAATTATTCGGTCACGAAAAAGGTGCATTTACCGATGCTGTCAGACAGAAACAGGGTTTGGTGGAAATCGCGAATGGCGGCACGTTGTTTCTTGACGAGATCGGGGATATCAGTATGTCAATTCAGCCCAAACTTCTTCGCTTCATTCAGGAAGGGGAGTATCGTCGGGTCGGCGGTAACACGGTATTACATTCCGATGTGCGGATTATTTCTGCAACGAATAAACGTCTGGAAAACGAGGTTGCAAACAGCAAATTCCGCGAGGACCTTTTATACCGGTTAAATGTTATAACCATCGATTTGCCCCCGCTCAGGGAACGAAAAGAGGATATTCCAAAGCTCGCTCAATGGTTTATTCAAAAGAAAATGAAAACACGTATTCAGAAAACATTAGCATCCGATGCGATCGATGTGCTTGTGCGTTATGAATGGCCGGGTAACGTAAGAGAGCTCGAAAATGTTATCGAGCGTGCGGCAATTCTATCGCATGGCGAAATTATAGACGCAAAAGATCTTGCGCTTCCGGTACGGTCGTTAAGCATGAAAGATTCACAGGGTGACGAACAGAGCCGTCTTGGCAAGCTCGTTCCCATGAAGGAAGTTGAGCGTGAACATTATCTGGGTGTGTTAAATACCTTAAGCTGGAATAAAAGTCAGGCTGCAAAAGTACTCGGCGTCAGTCTCAAAACATTATATACCAAAATACAACAGTATCAGTTGAAGGAAAAATCGTACTAAATTATTGCGATTCCTGGGCCATTAACCGCCGTAAATTTCCCTCATCTTTTTGATTGATACGAAACCGGATATGTATGTGATCATTTTCGTATCTTTTCTCAAGTATTTCCCCCAGGGTATGTAGCTTCGATATCAACTCATGTTTTTGATGAGTGAGCGTTAGTGATTTTTCGACGAACTGCTTATCCATTTGATCGATAAGTATATTTTTTAGTGCGTCGATATTAATTCCGCGTATCGCGGAAATAGAGACTGCCGAATGAAAGTCCCGCATAAATTCAAATATTTCTTCCCTGTTCCCGACTTTATCGATTTTATTAAACACCATCACAGTCGGTTTTTCCGATGCGTGAAGTGAACGAAGCGTCTCCTCTACGGTCTGAATATGTTCACCGACAGCCGGATTCGATGCATCGACGACGTGTAGCAACAGATCTGCTTCTATGACTTCTTCAAGTGTGCTTTTGAAAGAAGCGATAAGATGAGGAGGCAGTTTCCGGATGAATCCAACCGTATCCGATAGTAATATTTTGTGTGCCGGCGATAACGATACTCCCCGAACGGTTGCATCAAGTGTCGCAAAAAGGCGGTCCTCGACTAAAATGGTAGAATTTGAGAGGAGATTCATCAATGTCGACTTACCGGCATTCGTATAACCCACGATGGCAGCGCGCGTAAACTCACTTCGTCCTCTCCGTTGAGTTTCCCGTTGTTGGGCTATCCGCTCAAGGACGCGCTTCAGGTGTCCGATTCGGGTCCGTATCATACGACGGTCAGTTTCAATTTGTGTCTCACCGGGTCCTTTTGTCCCAATCCCGCCGTATTGTTTTGAAAGGTGTGTCCACTGGCGTGTGAGTCGGGGGAGCACGTACTGCAATTGCGCCAACTCAACCTGTGTTTTCGCTTCGCGTGAACGTGCCCGAAGAGCAAAAATATGAAGAATGATTCCGCTCCGGTCAAGCACTTTACAGGATATTGATTTTTCGAGATTTCTTGATTGAGACGGTGTGAGATCGTCGTCGAACACTACCAGATCGATTTTTTCTTCTTTAACGCGTCGCCCGATCTCTTCCGCTTTACCTTTCCCGATAAAAAATGCGGGGTTAAATGAACCTTTGTGTTGAATAATGGTATCTATTACGATTGCACCTGCGGTGTCAGCCAGACGCGCCAGCTCCTCAAGATGTTCCTCTGTGGTGGTTTTTGATGTTACCGACGAAGATACACCGATAAGGAGAGCTTTTTCAGTTTTTGGAATTTCTATTTCGTGCACACACCCTCGTTTAATCGTGATCGATGAAGTATATCTATATATATGATAACAAAGTTGATTTCAAGAAAGTTTTCCGTGATCGTCTGTCATTTGTTGTTTCGAATCTCTGGCAATGACTGTTTCCGCAAAAGCCAGTAAAAATGCAAGGAATGCAAATATTTTCCAAAGTTCCCGACCGTAGCGTGATTCTTCAACTATCGCTGAAAAACCGGCCTCACGGTCTATAATAAAGACGTTTATCAGGCCTAACTGTTCCAACCGGTCTTTAAGATCACCCATGCCGATCCGTTCACCTGTCGATTCTCCGTAATGAATATTGACGGAAAAACTTCTATCCGTTCTACCGTTTCGTTGGATCCTGTAAAAACCGGTTTGACGAATATCGGTGAAAGAAAAACGCAAAATTCCCGCTGCGGCGAGATGTTGCGGCTGTATCCTTTCTTCGGTACCATCGGGGTGGATGAGAACATATGTTGCTTGAATAGCTGCTTCGAATGCGGGAATCGATATATGTATCTCTTCACCGGCAATATATCGGTCGTTTCCATGATAGGTTATCGATGCGTATAGAAGCGACCGATGCAGGAGAGGTACATAGATCCCGCGCACCGGAAAATCCGACCATCGCATTCCCGGATGCACACTATAAAATAATACCGTACCGTTTCCCCGTTGCCCGCTTACGAGAAAGGGGTGTCCGTTACTCAGTGTAATGACGGAGATATCGGTATCGCGCGGTTGTGAAATATCGATTGATCTGAATATCCGTGGGGATTCAATCCGATCCTGTGTAATCGTCTGTACCCGGAGCCGCTCTTCGAAGATATCCTGAAAAATCGGATGGTCGTAATCAATATCGTCGAATAATAACCTTCCGGATTCTATTTCAGAACGAACGGAGATATTTTGAATCTCCGGAAGCCGGAGTTTATCCAGCAGTCCTCTATTGTAATTTTCGATATCAATGGCATCTCCGGGAAATAATATGAAACCGCCACCTTGCTCCACATACCGGGAAATCCGGTCAACCTGTGCGGTGCTGAAAGAAGGAACATTGACAGTCATTATACCCTGATACCGGGTCAGATCCTCGGCCGTAAATCCTTCCGGGGTAACGTATGCCGTACGTATCGCCGATGCATCAGAACCGTTTCCCCGGGCAGTCAGTGCGGTTTCGAGAAATCGGATATCATCCCGGGTCGGGGCAACGAGCAGAACAAGAAGCTGGTCGGGTATCGTGAGAGTAAAATAGTATGTATTGTCGATCTCTAGTGCGTCGTCTTCAAGCTCTATATATCCTTCGAGAATACCGGATTGATCGGGTGTGATCGTGAAATCAATAACGGATGAACCTCCGGCAGCAAGATCAATGGCCTGTTGAGCGACCCGCACGTTCTGCAGGTAGACAGACACGAGATGGTTGTTCAGATCCGAGGAGCCGTAATTCCTGATCTCAACATCCATTGTGATCGGTTTACCGACTTCGAACAATGAGGAACGGAAAGAAAGGTCATGTATTGCAGCATTATCGAACTGCGTAGCACCGACCGGTATGATGAAGGCACGGTATGTGTCGTCGAACATAGGCACCATTTTGTCATGCTCTTCCGACCAGTGGGATGCCTGCATATCACTGATTAGGTATAACTCTTTGTTTACATTCGGTGATTCCTTTAATATTTCATGTGCTTTTAAGATACCCTGATGAAAATCACGGTGGACCGGGTTTGGTTCGGTTTCCCGTATTACCTGACGTATGCGAACGCGATCGGCCGTAGGACGGATTGTTGTGGCATCAGGAAGTTCCGACTGGCGCAGCAGGGATACGTTATCACCGTCCTTCAGCAAATCGACAGTGGCGATGGCATAGTCCGCGGCTTGCCGGAATACATTCCCGTGTTCATTGTACGTATCCATGCTGGCTGAATTATCGAGCATTATCGCGGCGATTGTGTGTGCATCTCCGCCGATAATTCCGCCGCCTGTTTTCAAAGCAGGGCGTGAAAATGCCAAAACTATAGATATTATTAGCAAAGTCCGGAGGATCAGAAGCAGCAATTGCCGCATTTTGATACGCCGGATCCGTGTTTTCTGCAACTCCTTGAGAAAAGAAAGAGTGCTGAATTCTATGGTCCGTACTTTGCGTAGATTGAGTAGATGTAGGATAATGGGAATCGCTGCCGCCACAAGTCCAGCAAGAAATAGAGGATTTAAAAAAACCATTTACCGGATGCTGCCCTGCCTTTCATATTCACCGGGAAAGAATATCTTTAATTCGAAGTTAAAAATTTGTTATATTTAATAATAGACAGAGAAATTGAAAAAATCAATTGTTTTCGGGGTTATTATTAATATGCTGTTTCGGTTTATAACAGTCGTACTTCTTCCGGTTATTCTTCTGATTGCAATGAATAGGGGGGAAGCCGGAGAGAAAAGTGTGCAACATTATAACGAAATTGTGCGACCTGCTTACGGTGAACTGCAGAAAAAAACCTTTGATGTCCTTTCTTATTATGATATACAGCGGCCGAAGATCGGTCTTGTCCTCAGCGGCGGCGGGGCACGGGGTGTCGCACATCTCGGCGTCCTGGAAGTTTTTGAAGAGAACGACATTCCCATAGATTTTATTGTGGGTGCGAGTATGGGGAGTTTGATCGGCGGATTATACGCTATCGGATATTCAACCGAAGCTCTGCATGCGCTTGTCGATACAACAGATTGGCAGCACATCTTATCACTTACCGATCGAACCGATCGCCGTGATATGTTTATCGGACAAAAACTATCTCCCAGGAGGGGGTTATTCACTCTCCGTTTTGATGGTATTGTTCCCGTATTACCTGCCGGGGTTACACCGGCACAACGGTTGTCAAGTTTTATCAATCAACTTGTATTGCAGGGTGTGTATCACGCCGATACGTCATACGATAATCTCCGTGTGCCTTTTCGAAGTGTGGCAACAGATATCATATCCGGTGATCGGGTCGTTTTCGACAGCGGCGATCTTGTACAGGCACTTCGTGCCAGTATTTCGATCCCGCTGGTTTTTGCACCGGTGAAAATGGGTGATATGCAGTTGGTAGACGGAGGATTAGTATCGAATATACCCGTCGATATTGCCCGGATTAACGAATGCGATATTGTTATCGCGGTGAATACAACAAGTGGAATGCGGAGCGAGGAGCAGTTAGGCGCTCCATGGGAATATGCAGATCAGATAATAACCATCATGCAGCAACGATGGAATCGCGATCAGTTGCGGCTCGCCGATGTGATTATCACTCCGCCGATTGATGAATACGCCGGTTCTGATTTTGATAAAATGTCGGTGTTTATAGAAGAAGGAAGACGCTCTGCCCGGGAAGCTATTAACGAGATCCGCCGGAGGATCGATAATTATTACGCCTCTTTAATGGAAGCGGATTCGGTGGTTTATCAAAATCCATTGATCAAGAATGCAGGTGGCGCTGCGAACAATGATTCATTGCATACTATTCCAACAGGTAATAATCTGTCTCGCCCGGAACTCATCCGGAAACTAAATACTATCTATGCATCGGGCTGGTACCGTGACGTCTATGCCTCTGTCGACCGGGATGATCACTTTACGTACATCACGCTCCATAAGGAAAAAAATCCGATTCTCCGCCGGGTTCATTTTATCGGTAATCACCATATCGGCTCCGATACGTTGTCTGAATTTTTGTCGGAATTAATCGATTTGCCGTTGAATCATAATAAAATGCGATTGGCC
>SLQE01000198.1 GCA_007131635.1 Bacteroidota bacterium
CTGATCGACGCCGCAAAACATGCCCTCGCGGAAGCCCGCCAGAACGGTGTAACCAGTATTCAGGATATGTCCTCACCGGACGATCTCAGGGCATATCAGCATCTCTATAATAACAACGAACTTACTGCACGGGTATATGCAATCCTACCGTTCTCACACTGGGAGTATCTCGCAAACGCCGGTATCGAGGCACCGTTCGGGAATGAGTTTGTCAGAATAGGCGGATTAAAAGCTATGGCAGACGGATCGCTCGGTTCTTCGACCGCTCTCTTTTATGAGCCGTATACATCCGATCCATCAACGTACGGACTTCCGAGCGATGTTATGGGTGACGGCAGACTCGAGCGGTGGGCGATTGCCGCCGACAGAGCAGGTCTGCAGCCTGTCATTCATGCAATCGGTGACAGTGCAAACAGTCTTATTCTCGATCTTTACGAGAGAATCATTACTGAAAATCCTCCCCGCGAGCGCAGATTTCGAATCGAACATGCGCAACACATTCATCCAAAGGATTTTGCCAGATTCGCGGAACTCGGCGTGATTGCATCGGTGCATCCGTACCACGCCATCGATGACGGCAGATGGGCAGAAGGAAGAATCGGTTACGAAAGATGCAAGACTACCTATCCGTTCAGAAGTTTCCTCGATACCGGAGTCATTATGAGCTTCGGCAGCGATTGGACCGTCGCTCCGCTCACCCCTCTTCTTGCGATATATGCAGCTGTCACACGGCGAACGCTTGACGGAGAACATCCCGATGGCTGGTTCCCGGAGCAAAAAATTACCGTGGAAGAAGCGATAAAAGCACACACGCTGACAAGCGCATATTCGGCATATGAAGAAAATATGAAAGGATCAATCAGCATCGGGAAGCTGGCGGATCTCGTAATACTTTCGGATAATATACTCACGATAGATCCGGTGATGATAAAAGATGTAGAAGTGGATATGACAGTCGTGGACGGTGTAATTGTATACGAAAGATGACGGTGGGATATCAAAAATAATTATGTGGTAATAGTTTTAGACCTGACGGGTTAATTTTACCTGTCAGGTCAGATCAATCATCCAATCATCTCCCGCTTCGCGGGATTTTGCCACAGGCATTCCTATGGAACGCTCTATCATAAAAAAAATTTGTGCTCAACAATCATCCTCTCAATCCACCGTTTCCAGCTCATCGAACGAAATATCCATTAATTCGAAATCTCTCCACTCTCTGTAATCAAAATGCCACCATTCCGAGGGAAGGGGATCGAAACCGTGGCGTTTCATTATATCGAGCAGGAAAGCCCGGTTATTTAAAGTTTCATCGGGAAAATCATCGTAATCCAGGTGTGCTCTTTCGGAAAAATCATCGTATGCCGTCGGCATCTTCAGTTCATTGCCGGTTTCGAGGTCGATGAGAGTTACATCAACGGCACAGCCGCGATTGTGGCGCGACCCGCTCCGGGGATTGGCAACATATCGAGAATCCTGCACATAATCCCACATCAACTTCGTTGCAGCATACGGCCGGTACGCATCCCAGATCTTTAATCCAAGTCCGAGGGATTCAAGTTCTTTCTGAACGTTACGCAGCGCATCAGCAGCCGGATAGCGAAGATATGCCTTCGCGTAAGGATACAACTGTTTATCGGTGAAATTATCGGTTGTCGCGTATTTAATATCGATGACAACAGACGGGATAAAGACTTCCAGATCAACAAGACGTTTTGTGCTGTCGCGTTCAACGGTTTCGAGATAGAGGGCGACATTATCTATAACTTCAAGCCCGTATTCGTTTTTAGGTATCTCCTGCGCATCAAGGGCGTGCAGTAAAAAAAACAGTAGAAAGATATAGTTCAATCTATACATTATTCGATTCCTATAGAGTTTTTAGTAAGTCATGGAACGTCTAGCGGGAAGGCACCGACATCATCCAATCATAAATCAGCCTGGAAACATCGGCAATTACTTTCACACCTTCCTCCCCGCTTTTTAGATTTTTCGATAACATCACGATGGTGTATGCTCTGCCGTCGGGTAAGTAAACGATACCCGAGTCATGCTGTACACCGGTGATAGAGCCAGTTTTATGCGCAACACGCACATCGGCGGGCAGTTGTCCGGGTATTTTATCGCGAAATTTCTGATCGGAAAGTATGGCAATCATTTCCCCGCATGCTTTCGCGGAAATAATTTCATGACGTGCGATGGCTTCATATAGCAATAAGAGATCGTAGGCAGTTGTTGTGTTGTTTAATCCCTTTTCGAAAGCTTTCATATCCTCGACTCCGCGAAGGACCCGGATATCCATTGCACCGAGATCCCTCATCGTTGCGGATACATTTTCGGCACCGACAAGATCTATGACCAAGTTCGTAGCCAGGTTACCGCTTACCGTGATCATATCGTGTATCAAATCCCGCATCGGGACCTGTTTACCGAGGTAGTTATAAAAGCGGTCACCGCTGTCGCGGTCAATACTTATACTGAACGTACTGCCGTCTACGATACTCTTAAACTCATTTTTTACGGTTATTGAATCGGACAGAGAAAACACACCGTTTGCCGCTTGTCTGAATGCTTCTATCATAACGGGAGTTTTCATTGTACTGGCGGCATGGAAGGATTCTTTTTCATTAATAAAAATATAGTTATCGGGGTTCTGCAGATCGCGAAATGCAAGCGCAAACGTACCGTCGACCGATTCGATCTTTTCGGCTATCAGTTTTTCAAGCCGTTCAATACCATCGGGCATTGTACCGTTTTGGAAAATACCACCTGTGATTATGAGGCTGAAATAGAATAGCATAATCATCGATAAGCTCCATATGATTTATACATAAATAAAAAAAATACCAAATAATAATACCGTTGTCAATGAATTATCGATATATAAAATAGATTTTCGAAAACATTATAAACCGAAAAATTCATTGAAATTTACAATCTGAACAAAGGGAAAAAATAAAATATTTCGGGTCTCATTTACTTGACACAATAACCAGAAAAACCTATATTTACGTATATTGTATACAGTATATACAAAAGTAAGTAACATCGATTACATAGTATTTGAAAATATATTCGGGATAATTATATTGCATACAATAGTATAAATAAATTCAAAACTCTCTATTCAACATCAGGTTACCCGAAACTTTCATATTTTTTTATACACATTCGAAGTTGATTTTATAATAATGTTTATATTTACCAATAAAAAATCAATCCTTTAATAAATCTATCTGAAATGTATATCGATAAGGAGGTGATTACACAAAACAAAGAAAGAGCCGTAGGTGTTGCTTTTAGTACAAACCTCGTAACGAGGTAAACCGAGTTATATATATGTCATACTATTAATTCCAATACTTGTTCTTTTTTCAAAGAGGATACCTTTATGGCAAGAACTACTATGTTTTTATTATGTCTATTACTATTTATTCCCGGAGCGTTGTTTGCTCAACAAGGAATAATAACCGGAACGGTCGTGGATGAAAACACCGGGGATCCGCTTCCGGGTGCGAACATCATCCTTCTTGGTACACAGTACGGTAGCGCTACGAATCCGGACGGTGTTTTCAGCATAGAAAGAATTCCCCCCGGAGTTTATACACTTGAGGCCCGGTTTGTCGGATACCGTGCGGTGCGTCAGGAAGTAACTGTTGAGACCGGAATAACGACTACGCTTAACATTCAACTTCGCCAGAGCGTTCTTCCGCTGGATGAAGTTGTCGTAACCGGTACACCCGGTGGTGAGCAAAGACGTGCAATCGGTCACTCGGTTACACAGATCAGAGCATCCGAAGTGCTCGAACTCACCCCCGTCCCCAACTTTCAAAGTTTAATTGGTGCCAGAACTCCCGGCGTCGTGGTTTCACCGGGCACGGGTATGGTCGGCAGCGGCTCGAAAATAAGGGTACGCGGAGTATCATCCCTCTCCCTCTCAAATGCACCCTTGATTTATGTCGACGGCATCCGGGTCGACAACGCACAGTCAACCGGTCCGGCTGTACAGGCATTCGGATCGAATGTGATATCAAGATGGAATGACTTCAACCCCGACGACATTGAGAGTATTGAAATTGTCAAAGGACCGTCTGCAGCGACATTATACGGAACCGAAGCCTCCGGGGGTGTGATTCAAATTATCACGAAACGTGGCGCTGTCGGAACTATACCGCAGATCGGGATCACAGTTCGCCAGGGCGTAAACTGGTTTGCCAATGCAGAAGGCCGAATGTATGTGAATTACTGGAGAAATCCTCAGGGAGAAGTTGAATCGCTTAATCTTGTAAAGGCAGAAAATGAAAGAGGTACTCCGATTTTCACACCCGGACATGTTCAAAATTATCATATGAACATCAGCGGCGGTGCGGATCATATCCGCTATTACTTCGGCGCTGAATTTCAGGATGAAGACGGCGTCGAGCCGACGAACAGTCTAACACGCTGGAACCTACGTGGTAATATGACGATCTTCCCGCGAGAAAACATCGATGTGACGGTCAGTCTCGGTCTGGTAACCGGGAGAACATATTTAAGCCGCGAAGCCGGTACCGGTGGCGTTACCTGGGGTGCATATTATTCAACCCCGGCACATCTTTATATTGAAAGTCCGCCGCGCCGCGGTTACAGGAGTTTTACCTCCGATGCGTACTGGGATATATATGATGACCTCCAGGATCTCACACGTTTTACCGGTAGCGTACAGGCGAATCACAGAATTACAAAAGTCCTTACGCATCGGATCAATTTCGGAACGGATGAAGTCCGTGAGGACAATCAACAGACGCAATTCCGGAATGAAATCCTGAGTATATTTTCACCTGCCGCTGTCGGTTGGAAATCCGTAACCCGCCGCGACGTATCGGTGAACACGCTGGATTACAGTGCCGATCTTTCATTGGATATTAATCCGTCGCTGGGATCTCGGACTACATTCGGTGCGCAATACTTCCGTCGCTTCTGGGCATTCGCATCGGCATACGGCGAGGAATTTCCCCTCCACGGATTAAATGCAGTTTCTGCGACATCCGGACAAAGGGATGCAACGGAATCCTATACGGAAAACATAACGGTCGGCGTTTTTCTCCAGCAGCAGTTCAGCTTAAACAACAGAATGTTTGCAACCGTTGCTCTTCGTGCAGATGATAATAGCTCCTTTGGTGAAGAATTCGATTTTGCTTACTACCCGAAAGCAAGCTTCACCTGGGTTATGAATGAAGAAGATTGGTTTAACCTACCCTATCTTGATCTCTTCAGGTTCAGAACGGCATACGGACATACCGGAAGGCAGCCGGCAGCATTTGCAGCCGTCCGGGTGTTCACTGCAATTCCGGGACCCGGAGGCACAGGGGCAATTACGCCTTCTAATGTCGGAAATCCGGAACTCGGTCCCGAACGAAGCGAAGAAATCGAGGCGGGTTTTGATGTAAGCTTATTGAATGAACGGGTAGGTCTGGAATTCTCCGTGTACCGAATCAACACGACGGATGCTATTCTTCTGCGTCCCGTGGCGCCGTCTACCGGATTTGCGGGAAGCCAGTTTGTCAATATCGGTGAAATAATGAATGAAGGTTTCGATGTAATGCTTCGAACCCGTCCGTTATCGCGCCGTGATCTTAGCATCGATCTTAACTTCAATTTTGCTCATAACAGGAGCGAAGTTATCAATCTCGGCGGCGAGGATGCAATCGTCGTATCGGCAAACACCGGCGTTGAACACAGAGTCGGTTATCCCGTTGCGGCATATTTCCATCATAAAATATTATCCGCCGAAGTCGATGCAAATAATAACGTGATCCGTTCCTCGGTCATGGTAGAAGGAGAAGACGGAAACCCGACACGTGCATTTAATGATGCAGGTGTTTTTATTGCACCGAGAGTGTACAGAGGAAACACCCAACCTAAATTTGAAGGTGGTGTGTCCTCGACGTTAACGCTATGGAACAGAGTCCGCCTGTATGCAATGGTCGACTTCCAGTACGGACATCTGAGATACAGTAATACATCCCGCGTTCGTCATGGTATCTTCAGAATCAGCAAAGAGCGGGTAATGCCTGAGACTGCCGATCCAATAGATCTTGCATACTATTCTACTTTCCCGAGCCATAACGGCGGTTATCTCCATGAAGCAAGTTTTGCAAAACTACGTGAAATATCTTTAAGCTATATCATCCCGTCTAATTACGCCCGAATGCTGGGTGCGTCCCGCGCATCGATTACATTCTCGGCGCGTAATCTCGCAACCTGGACAAAGTATCCCGATATCGAACCTGAAGTTCAGTTCCTTGGCGGTGACGGACATGACGCTATGGATCAGAATATGTTGCCTCAGTTGACGCAATTTATGACGACCCTTAATTTCACATTTTAATAAATGAAATGTTCATTATTTTCAATCGAGGTATTATAATGAGAAATCAAAAAATAAACATACACATTAGAACATACGCCCCGCTTCTTCTACTCATCATCGCGGCTATGTTTATTGCTTCGTGTGATGATCTTCTTATGGTTGATGCACCGACACAGGTTATAGCCGAAGATCTCGACGATCCGCAATTCGCGGGTCTGCTGCTGAACGGAGCAATCGCGGACTTTGAGGCTGCATTCGGGAGCTATGTCGTGAATAGCGGATTAATGGGCAACGAACTTGACGA